>CAZXRH010000037.1:0-17136 GCA_964642575.1 uncultured Halanaerobiales bacterium | reverse complement strand
TATTAAAGCTGGAAGAGAGAGAAGAACCAGAGGATCGTCTGGATGCTCTGCAGTTAGGTGAGCTTTATCACCGGATCCTTTTTAAATACTTCAGCAGCTATTTCCCGGGCGATTGGAGCAATGCCCTAGAGAATTACATAGAAGAGCTTGAAACTGCTGCTGAAACAGTTTTTGCAGACTATGAGGGCAAACGTTCCCTACCTCAGGGTGTCTGGAGGATATATAGGGAAGAGATTTTAAATAATTTAAAAATTCTAATTGAAGCTGAATACAATAATGAATACCAGACTACTCCTTTGAAACTGGAATATGGTTTTGGGATCTCAAAAGATTACCAGGATAGTGCTGATAATATAATGGAACCTGTTGAGATAAAGTTAACTGATGAAACAATTAAGTTAAAAGGAAAAATAGATCGGATCGACAGCCGTAAAAACAAAGAAGATATTATGGTCTATGACTATAAGTATTCAGATAAAAGAGGTAAAACCAGCGACTTTTTTGATTACAAAGAACTACAGATTCCTCTTTATATTTTAGCCATAAATAACTTAATGCCTGATAAAGAGGTAATGGGCGGAGTATATTATTCCGTCAAAAAGTTAAACAAAAATGGAATCTGGCAAAAAAAGTTTGTAGATTATGCTGCTAAAACTAACCGATCCAAAACTGTTATGAGTGAAGAAAAGTGGGAAGAATATTTTGCTGGGCTCAAAGAAGAGCTCGGGAAAATCCTAGAGAGTATCAGAAAAGGAGACTATCGACTAGAACCCGAAGAATGTGAATACTGTGATGGAAAAGAGATCTGTCGATATAACAAGTCCAGAGTAGGTGATTTTATTGACTGAATTTAACTTTACAGATGAACAAGCACAAGCTGTTAATGATTTAGATCATGACATAGTACTAGGAGCAGGGGCAGGTTCTGGTAAAACCAGGGTCCTCGTCAGCCGCTTTATTAGACTTCTTTCTCAAAAAAGAGCAGAGGTTGATCAAATCATGGCCTTAACCTTTACCAAAAAGGCTGCGGCCGAGATGCAGGAACGGATTAGAAAAGAAATTATCAAAAGAGAAGAATCAGCTGATAGTTTTGAGCATAAAAAATACTGGTATCAACAAAAACTTAACTTAAACCAGGCAACTATTGCAACTTTTCACTCTTTTGCTTCCAATATTTTAAGACAGTACCCGGTCATTTCAGAAGTAGACCCTGAATTTCAGGTTTTAGAAGAAAATGAAGCCTTTGACCTTCTAGATGAAACTATAAGTGAAGTTATAGAGGAAGGCCTTAATGAAGAAAAAGATAATGTTATGAAGCTAGTTAGAACATATAATCTTTATCCCTTAGCTGACAAGCTGATTTCAATTTATAGAGAGATGAGAAAAGACAACCTAGCTGTTGAAAAATTAATTGAACTTACCTTTCAGTCCCTAGAAGACAGCCGAGCTGAACGAGAAAGAACCAAACAAGAACTCATTCAGATGGTGGAAGGCTTAATAAACAAATTTGAGACTGAAGGTGCATCTGGAAAAACGGTTCAAAAGATGGAAGATTTAAAGGTTAAGTGGCCTACTTTAAAAGAAAAATTGCATAAAGCAGTTGATTTAGACCAGTCAATATTTGCTGATGTAATCGGGATTAAAGATATCATTAAAAATAATTTATCAAGCAATTTAAATGCCCATGCTACTGAAATTAAAGACATGTTAAAAAGCAGTGAATTTCAATCTCTTTTCATCATTGAACAGGCTGAACAGATTATTAGACCTTTAACAGAAGTAATAAGCTTAATTGAAGAAAAATATACAAACAAAAAAGAAGCCAACAGCTTTTTAGATTTTTATGATCTACAAGATAGGTTAATTAAGGTTTTAAAATCTAATGAAGCTTTAATAGAAAACCTCAATGATCAGTTTAAATATATAATGGTTGATGAATTTCAGGACAATAATCCGGTCCAAGAAGAAATTATTGAACTACTAGGACAAAACCCTGAGATTAATATCTTTTTGGTTGGTGATCCCAAACAGTCTATTTACAGATTTAGAGGGGCTGATGTCCGTGTCTTTAACCGACAAAAACAGGTAATACAAAAACGAAATGGTGAAATCTATAAATTAAGTAAAAACTTCCGGAGTCGTCCCTCAATCTTAAGGTTTGTGAACTTCCTTTTTGAACAGATCTTAGAAAATGATCCTGGGATTGAATATCAGAAGTTAACATCATTTCGGAATGAACAAGCTGAAGATTTAGAACTTAACCTAATTGCTGCCAAAGAGTTAGATAAAAGTTTAAGCAGTGATGAACTCAGGGAATTAGAGGCAGCTGTTTTAGCAGAAAGGACTGCTGAAATTATTGATAATGAGGACTATCTAATTAGGGAAGGGGAAAACAAAAGAAAAGTTCAACCAGAAGATATTTCATATCTTTTTCAGGCTTTATCAAATGTTGAACTTTATGAAGAAGCACTTTTAAAAAGAAATATTGCAGTAAATGTTGTCAATGGCCGTGGGTTTTACGAACAGCAGGCAGTAATTGATATCATTAACCTAATTAAGGTGATTGAAAATAATTATCGTGATTTTGAACTAACAGGATTACTACGTTCACCTTTCTGTGGTTTAAATGATAATGAGATATATAAAGTAAATAAAAACAAAAGTGAATACCTCTGGGACTATCTTTTAGAAAATGAATTAACTGAACTAGAAACTAAAAAAAGAAAATACTTACAGGAATTTATTCAAAAAATTGAAAAAGCCCGCCGGTTAAGGGATGTAAAAAACCCCTATGACTTAATCAAAGAATTGATTACAGCCTGTAATTATCGGGAAGCTTTAAAGGCTGACCATAATTACAAACAGCAGTGGGCAAATCTGGATAAAGTTCTTTATCAAATAAAAGACCTTTATCAAAAAAGAAACTGTTCCTTAAAGGAAGTATTAGATTTTTTTCAAAAAAACAGGGATAATGAAACCAGGGAAGGACAGGCTGAACTCAAAAGTAAAGAAGGAGCAGTTCAGCTGATGAGTGTTCATCAGGCAAAAGGTTTAGAATTTCCAGTGGTAATAATTCCCGATATCCAGAGAAAACTTATTCACCACAACAATATACCTGATATTTTAATCAATCAGGAGAGAGGCCTTGGTATTAAAGTTAATACTAATAACGGCAATCAGGGTACTCCTTTATATAATGAACTGAAAGAATGGGAAATAGAGATGGAGTTGTATGAGAAAATAAGGCTTTTGTATGTAGCAATGACCAGAGCTGAAGATAAGTTAATCTTAAGCGGCTATACCAAAAACAACCGTAAAACAAATTTTGAGGATAGTAAAAGCTGGTTAGACTGGTTGGCAGCTTATTTGGGTAAAAATTCCTTTGATAAGTCGGAAGAAATATGTTTTAATTATGATAATGAGGAACTTAAGTTAAAGGTTAATCTTATCAAGAATCAAGAATTGAAAACTGAAGATAGTGTACAAAGCGAATCAGAGAGCCAAGAACTTACAATAAGTGACTGGAATGATGAAGAGAACTGGGAAGAACTTAATAGTAAAATTAAGCCTATAAAAACTATCAGTCAAGAACATAAAGAAGAAATAAGTGTGACCGGACTGCTTGAATATGAAAGATGTCCCCGCCTATATTATCTAAGATATATAAAAAACATTCCATCATTAGATGAACTGGCAGTGAAAAAGGGGCAAAAGGAATATAAGGATAATTTCATGGACCCACTTAAAAAGGGCCTTATCATCCATCGGCTTTATGAGTTAGCCGGTTTAGAAGCAGACCCCGGTGAATATATAGAGCAGGTAATAACTGAAATGAACTACAGTGAAATTGGAACCGAAGAAAAAGCTGAATTAATTGATATCTTAAAAAGTTATCAAAACAGAGAAAAAAATTATTTAACAAAGCAGTCAGAGCTTGCAAAGACTTATCATGAAAAACAGTTTACCTTAAATTTTCCACAGTTTTATCTAAGAGGTACTATTGATAATATTTATGTTTATGATGATAAACAACTTGAGATCATAGATTTTAAAACTAATAATATAACAAAAGAAGAAGTAGAAGAAAAAAGTAGAGAGTATAAATTACAGCTTGAATCTTACTGTCTAGCAGCTAGTAATCTTTTTTCAGTGGACAGTATTAAATACCGGATAGAATATTTAACACCAGCTACTAACTTTAGTGAATCTTTACAAAAAGAAGATATTAAGCAAATACAGCAAAAAATTACCAGTCTGGGTAATAAAATAGCAGATTCTACTGCAAAAGAAGACTTTAAAGTTAAGCAAGGCAAAAACTGTGAATACTGTATGTATGGTAAGCTCTGTCAATCAAAACAATAATATATTATACAAAATGATTTTAGGGGGTTAAAAAGATGAAAATAAAAAAAGCAGTAATTCCAGCTGCTGGTTTAGGAACTAGATTTTTACCAGCAACCAAGGCACAACCGAAAGAGATGCTTCCTATAGTTGATAAACCAGCTATTCAGTACATAGTAGAGGAAGCAGTTCAGGCAGGCATTGAAGATATTATAATTATTACTGGTAAACATAAAAAGAGTATTGCAGACCACTTTGACCGAAATATAGAGTTAGAGATGGCCTTAAAAGAAAAACAGAAAGAAAAATTATTAGAAATTGTAGAAGATATCTCTTCTATGATAGATATTCATTATGTTAGACAGAAAAAACCAAAAGGACTTGGACATGCTATTTATTGTGCCCGGACCTTTATTGGTAATGATCCTTTTGCTGTATTATTAGGTGATGATATTGTAGTATCTGATAAACCTGTTATTCAGCAGATGGCTGAAATCTATGAAAAAGAAGAAAATCCGATCCTGGGAGTACAAAAAGTACCCCATATGGAAATTTCAAAATATGGAGTTGTAAAATACAGTAATTCCCAAGGGAGAGTTTATGATGTAGAGGATTTAATTGAGAAACCACCTGTAGATGAAGCTCCTTCTGATTTGGCGATAATGGGTAGATATATTATTACACCAGATATTTTTGATATACTAGCAAATACAAAACCTGGTAAAGGTGGTGAGATCCAGCTTACAGATGCTTTAAATGAATTAGCTCACCGTAGAAAAGTACAAGCCTATAATTTCAAAGGCGACCGTTATGATGTTGGTAACAAATTGGGATTTTTAAAGGCAACCGTTGAATTTGCCTTAAACAGAAATGATCTGGGGACAGAATTTCATGATTATCTTAAAAAACTAATTAATAATTAAACTCGGGGATGTGTAAAAAAATGAAAAAACTATCTATTTCTTTATTAGCTGTAATTTTCTTATTAACATTTACTTTAAATACTGCTGCAAATGATATTACGGCCAAATCATATGGAATGGGCGGTGCCTATACCGGTCTAGCAGATGATGCAACAGCTATGCTCTATAATCCGGCTGGCTTAAGTGACAGCGGTTTTATGGGACTACAGTTTGAATTCGGAATGGGAGCTTCTGATATAAGTAAGATCAATGAACTTATTGAAGATATAGAATACTACTCAGAAGATTTTGATGTAGAAGGCCCGCAGGATTTACAGGATTTTAATGAACGGTTTAATGATTTTCCAATTGTTGATGTTGACAACGAAATATTTGCAGGAGGAAACTTTTCTTCCTTTGGAGTAGGATTTAATATTGATAATAGATTTTCAACTGAAAAAATAAATGATGATGAAATTAATGCAACAAATATTACCAATACGTCAGGGATTTTATCAATTAGCCGTGATCTAAATACAAACTATAAGGATATCTTAGGTATGTCTTATGGTGTAAATATTAAAACCTTAAGAACTGATTATGTAAATGTGCAACTAGTTAATGGTGCCACTCAATCTGCATCAGTTGCAACAGCTAAAGGTAGTGGTGTAGGATTAGATGCAGGTGTCATGGTTAACTTCACACCACGTTTGAAACTGGGCGCTAACTTCAAAAACATAATTGCACCTGATTACGACTTAGAGGGTGAAAAAGAAATTTATAGTTATACTGATAGTAATGAAACTGTTGAGGACTTCACAAAAAATTATTCACCTCAACAAAGCTATCGTTTAGGTGCTTCTCTTGATGTTCCGGTAATAAATGGAACAGTTGTAGGGGATATTGAAAATTATACAAGTTCTGATAAAACAGTTGTCCATCTAGGAGTAGAAAAACGCTTATTATTCAATGGCTTATCTGTCAGAGGTGGTATGTATAGTCCTTCTGATGAGAAAGCTACCTATACCTTAGGTTTAGGCTTTAATCTAGCTGCAGTCCATTTTGATGTGGCTTTAGGCAGTAATGATGGATTTAATGATAACCTAAATGGAGCAGTTTCTTTAAACTTTCAGTTTTAAATAAATAAGAAAATAGAAGACAAAAATAAGTCCTCAGGTGTTTACAATATGCCTGGGGCTTTTCGATGTGTTCGTAATTAGTTGACAAAATAAAGTTAATATTATAAAATGAATTAAAGTTCATAAAAGGAGTTGATAACTTGCCTAAGATTATAGATAATATTGAAGAGAAGATATATAATTCAGCCTTTGAGCTTTTTACCAACAAAGGTTATGACTCCGTTAACATGAAAATGGTTGCTAAAAAAAGTGGAATTGCTGTAGGAACTCTTTATAATTACCATGATAATAAAAAGAAACTCTATATGGATGTTTTTCAAAACAGTTGGGATGAAACTTTTCAAAAACTCAATAAAGTTTTAAAAGAAAGAGACGATAGTGAAAAATTAAAAGCTTTAATTGAAACTCTATATACAGAGATCTCCAAAAGAAGAGGTTTTGCTCAGGAGTTAATGAGGTCAAGTGAATTACAGAAACTAGGTATGAAGATAGTGGAAAATTTAAAAAATGAGTTATCTACAATGATTAAAGATGCGGTAATCAGTTATGAAAATAAAGAAGAAATAGAATTAAACGAAGAGAGAAGACAAAAATTAGTACAGCTAATTTTTATGGATATCATAATTTTGAGCAAGGAGTTTAGCCAGGATAAGCAAAAAAATTTAAATTTGATCATGGAAAGAGTAAAGCCGATTATTCAATAGCAGTATTTTTTTGGCCTTTAAATGAAGTATAGTTCATAAACCTTAAGGAGGCGACTTGTATGATATTAACCTTTGAACCTAAAGCAGATGGATTTTTAGTAGAAGTTAAAAAGAAAAGTGATCTATTTTATCAATTGATCAAGAAAAAAAGTTTTGATCTTTTAGAAAACAAGCAGAGTTTTATCATTGGTTTTATTGACTCTAAAGATTCTGAGTTTGAATTCAATCAAGAAGAGTAATAATTTGAACAAAACATAATATTCTCATTTTAAAAGCATCTAAAATGACTAATATTTACCGTTAAATATCATTAATTTGCAGGTTTTAACACTTAGTGATAAGATATATTAAAAGGAATATAAGCATATTTTTCATCAACTGGAAAAGTAGGTGCTTTGTATGGAAATATTAATGGTGGTCTTCTCCTATTTGTTTGGAGCTCTATCATTAGGCAGAGTTGTGGCAAATAGGAAAAATATCAAATTAAATACAGTTGGTACTAAAAATCCCGGTGCCTATAACGTATATACTGAAGTCAGCCATTTTTGGGGTATGACTTCCGGTGCCTTTGATATTTTTAAGGGTGCCTTACCTGTCTTTATCGGCAAGGTATTTTTAAACTTCGATTTTACCTATCTTGCCCTGATTTCAGCTGCAGCAGTAATGGGCCATATCTGGCCGATTTATTTCAAATTTCAGGGAGGCCGAGGCTTAGCCACTTCTCTGGGCGCTCTCTTTGTATTTGATTTTTATCTGGCCTTTTTTGTTCTCATTATTGCAGGTATCATAGGATTTTGGTTTAGATTTTTAAGTAAATTAAAACCCAGAATTTCACTTTTAATGTTTCCCCTCTATATTTTATTCGCCTATCACTTTAGAGCCAATAAAAATCTAATGTTGATAGGAATCTTAATTATGGCTGTTGTATATATTAAAGCGATATATCATAGATACAGAACTGTTTAGAAAGGAGATTTAACATGACAGATCGAATACTGACCGTTGGAATAGACGGAGGAGAAATGTCTCTTATTAATAAATGGATTGATGAAGGAGAACTACCCAATCTTAAAAAGATTAAAGAAAATGGTGCTTCTGGACCATTAAGAAGCACAATACCACCAATAACAGGTGCGGCCTGGTCTTCTTTTCAAACCGGTACTAACCCCGGTAAACATGGGGCCTTTAACTGGTTTAAAAGAAGTGAAGGTGAATATAATGCAGAACCTGTAACTGCTCTTGATATTAAGGAACCAACCCTCTGGAGGATTTTAAATAAGTTCAAAAAGAAGGTAGGCTTAATTGGAGTTCCGGTTACTACGCCTCCGGAAAAGGTTGAAAACTTCATGATCCCAGGCCTATTAACAACTAAAAATGCACAAACTCAAAGTTATCCTGAGGATTTTATTGACCATGTGAGAGAAATAGTACCTGACTTTAAGTTTTCACCCAAGGAATGGACCAGAGGCTATGTAGTAGAAGACTGGGTCGATGAGATGGTTGAAGATATTGACAAAAAGACAAAATTAACTAAACAGTTGATGATGGAGAAAGACTGGCAGTTTTTTATGGTTCACTTTATGGAAACTGACCAGGTTCAGCATTACCTCTGGCATGAATTGGAACAAGAACCTTATCATATTAAAAGAGTATATAAAGCGATTGATAAAGCAATTGGTGAGTTAAAGGAATTTTTAGATGAAGACGACACCCTACTCATCATGTCAGATCACGGCTTTGGTGAATTAAAGTATAACTTTCATATAGATACCTGGCTTTTAAATGAAGGATATATTAACCTTAAGAAAAACTTCATAACTCAGTTTAAGAAGATGCTTTTCAAGATGGGGATTACCAAAGAAACTCTGCTACCGGTTGGGGAGTATATCTATCCACCCTTGCGCAAACTGGGTATAGTAGAAACTGCAGTTGATTTAGCCAGTAATCCAATGCTGGACTGGCTATTTATTTCCAGTAATAATGTAAACTGGGATAAATCAGTTGCCTATTCACACAGTGAAATAGGTCATATTTTCTTAAATATTAAAGGACGTGACCCGGAAGGAGTCTTAGAACCAGAAGAGGCAGAAGAAGTAAGAGATGAAATTATTGAAAAATTAAAGTCCTTTGAAAATCCCTTTACTGGCAAGAAAATCACCAGTGAAGTATATAAAGGAGAAGAAATTTACCACGGAGCAATGGCTGATCAGGCCCCTGATATTGTCTTTATTCCAGATGATATGTCCATTCTGGGTAAAGGTGCCTATCAGTTCTTATCTCATAAAAATGTCAGCAAGTCTCAAAATCAGACCGGACACCACCGGATGGACGGTATTTTCTTTGCAGAAGGACCTGCGATTGAACCGGGTGCAAGTTCTGAAGGTGCTCATATAATGGATATAGCACCAACAGTGCTTTATCTCATGGATCTACCTTTACTGGATTCGATGGATGGTAAGATACTCAAAAAGATCATAAATGAAGACTTTATAGAAGATATCGACGAAATGTATGTCAGCAAGTCAGAGGTAGGCTTAGAAAAGAACTTAAGAGATAATCTATTTAAAGATGATATCCAGGACAAAAAAGATAGACTAAAAGGATTAGGATATGTATCATAAAGAGGTGATGCAAAAATGAAAGTACTTTTTACATTTGATCTAAAAGATAAATATATCGACTCCCTCAAAAAGAGTTTTAAAAACGTTGAAATTGTTAAATCAGAGGATATGGATGTCCTGTCAGAAGAAGTAAAAGATGCTGATGTAATGGCAGCTATGTTAATGAGAAAGTTTGATAGTGATTTAATTAAAAAGGGTAAAAATTTGAAATGGATTCAAAGCTGGTCAGCCGGAGTAGACCGTTTTTTAAAAGAAGATCTTTTTGATTATCTAAAAGAAAATGATATAACCTTAACTTCGGTGCGTGGCATTCACCGGGAAAGTATGGCCGAACAGGTTATCGGCTATTTGATCTCGTTTTCCCGCCGCTTTTTTGATCTTTATGAATTACAGCAGAAAAGAGAGTGGGACAGAATCAAGGTGGATTATTTAAAAAATAAGACTCTTGCTATTTTTGGCCTGGGTGCAGTTGGACAGGAAGTGGCCAGAAAGGCCAGTGCCTTTAATATGAATATCATCGGTATTAAAAGAAATACTGATGTAGAGATACCACATGTAAATCAAATATATAGTCCCGAACAAAAAGAAGAAGTATTAAATAAAGCCGACTATGTGGTAGTAACTTTACCTTTAACAGATCAGACCCGTGGTTATTTTGGTCAAAAAGAGTTTCAAGCCATGAAAAAAAGCGCCCATTTTATCAATGTGGCACGGGGTGAAATAGTTAAACAGGCTGAATTAATAAAAGCCTTACAAGATGAAACCATAGCAGGGGCAGCCCTGGATGTATTTGAAGAAGAACCATTACCTGAGGATTCACCCCTCTATGAACTAGATGATGTAATTATCACACCCCATACTGCTGGTCTTTTTCCTCATTACAATAAAGAAGCGGTTCAGGTCTTTAAAAACAATCTACGCTTATTTTTAGAAGGAGAAGAAATGGTCAATGTTATTGACCCGGACTTACAGTATTAAAAAAGTTCAATCAGTAGCTCCTTAGTTTCTTGATCAGAAATTAAATCTAGGACGTCATTTAAAGAAGAGGGTTCTTCTAAAAATATTTTAGAGGCCCTCTTTTTTCCTATCCCCGGGATAAAAGAAAGCTGGTCAGCTGAAAGTTCATTAATTTTAACAGGCCAGGGTAATCCGGTAATTGAACGGTAACCGTGGTCTATAATCTTAACATCATAAAACTTATTAAGTTCAAGTTGGCCCGGTACTGCTACTAAGATAGGATAAGTGCCCAGCTGACGTCCATAACTGATCTTGCCTTCGATCTTTTCTATTCTCACATTTTTAAGGATAGTATTAGTGGGAAAAACTCGTTTTAACATTGGTTTATTAATTTTTTCATTAACCTTCTTTTTGTATTCTTTAAACTTACCCTTATCTACTTCTTCAACGGGATAGTTATCAATTTGAACGACCTGTCTAATATTAATTCTTCTCAGCATTAAACCTCTATCATAAATTTCTTTTAAGAAATTATAGTTGTATTCAAATGTTTCCGCTCGTTCTCCAATTAGACCGTGCAGGAAGTTAATACCGGGTAAAAGTTTAGGAACCCCGTTAACCCTTTTACCACCGATTTCATTTAAGAGTTTAATAGCTTCAATAGCCATTTCGGGATCAGCTTCAATATTGTTTTTCTTTAAAACTTTCGGATCAGCTGATTCAAGTCCAAAGGCAGCTGTGTCTCCTTCTGTATTATATTTGGTAATAATCTCAATGATTTCACGTCCTGCTTTTGGTTGTCTGATTAAGGTAGCTGGATTAATATTATCAAGATGCAGTACTTTCAGCTCGGGATCAGCTTCTCGAATCCCTGCATAAAGCTCTTCCATTAATTCAGGCTGCAGAATTCCTTGTTCATTACAGGCATAAGATAAAATATCGGTCTGACAGCCCAGACGGTAATGGTGATTATCATGCTTGCTTAAACTTTTAACTTCCTCAATGATCTGTTGAGGAGAACGCCAGTAATGAACCTTTTTTAACCTTTCACTACAGAATGCACAGTGTTTTTCCCGAGGACAGCCCCGAAAAGTTTCCAATTCTATGACCAGGTTAGGATAAGAAGGGTGTTGTTTAGTAAGCTCTGCCCCCAACTGAGCCCAATTAGCAATATAGTCAGCTGCAGAGCTCCTTAATTTATTAATATCTATTTCCTTTAGCCGGCTGTAAATATCTAAGGCAGCAGTTTCTTGGGTTAAAAAATCAAAACCTTCCATTTCATCTTCAACAAGGGTAATAGGTCCGCCTAAGACTTTGGTTGGATAATATACCTTTTCACCCAGCTTTTTTATTTCTTGTAGAGATATGGGACGCCCACCCAGATAGCGACCAGGTACAGTTGTACCAGCTATAATGATAAAGAGGTCATAAGACTCCATTTTTTCAATACTGTATTCCCAACCATCCCGGAACTGATCTATAGTTTGGTATTCAATATAATCGGTTGGAATGCCAGCATCTCTTAAAGCCCCGTAAACATATCTGATATGAGGTGAAATATAGGGTGGAACACCCAGGGCGGAAGGTTCATCTAGATAACCGTCTAAAAGAAATGTTTTTATCTTTTTATTACTCATTTAAAAAACTCCTTAAAAAATCATTATTTTCTATAATAAACAGTTAGATACAGCATTCCCACAATTAAAGGGAAAAGCATAACAGTTACAGTTTCACCTTGAATTAAATAACTGGCGACAATTCCAATGAAAACTGGAATAGAACTTAAAAAACCGCCTATTTTTTCATTTTTCCAACCGACAGCAATTCCAATAAACATAATGGGGAAAATGGTCAGCCAGAGGTTATCTAAAAATGTATAATCCGGATTAATAAAGGGAATAGGATTGCCATATCCAAAATAAAAGGGAAGGCCAAAAACAATGACAAGCACTGAACATATTCTGGCCGTCCACTTAATTATAGTAACAGTTTTGTCTGACATATTTTAAAAACTCCTTTATGTTTTACTTTATTATAAATTATTTGATAATAATTTGTCTAATTAATTAGAAGGATTTTATGCTTTAAACTTAAAATATATAACTTAAAGGGAGGTCAATATAATGGATGATTTATATAATATAGATCAGGCGTTAAGTATTAGCCGAGAAGAAGTTGGTGAAAACTATAAAAAGCACATAAATCCTAGTATGGTAAAGATGTTAAGTCTTTTAAACTTTGATAAAAACTTCGTTAAGGCAGATAATGTAGAAGTTTATGATGCAGAAGGCAAAAAATATCTTGATTTTTTAGGAGGTTATGGCTCTTTAAACTTAGGACATAATAGAAAAGAAATTATAGAAGCTGTGAATAAGGTAAGTGACAAACCAAACCTACTACAGGCTTCACTGGGCAGTATCTACAGTGCAGCAGCCCACAATTTAGCTCAGATTGCCCCCGGCAATCTAGAGATGAGTTTCTTTGGTAATAGTGGAACAGAAGCAGTCGAAGGTGCTATTAAATTGGCCCGGATTGCAACTGAAAAAGAAAAGATAATTTATTGTAAGGATTCTTTTCACGGTAAAAGTTATGGTTCTCTATCCATTACAGGCCGTGAAAAATATCAAAAGTACTTTAACCCACTTTTACCAGCCACTGAACAGGTTCCATTTGCTGATAGTACTGCTTTAAAAGAAAAGTTAGAAAGTAGTGATAATATTGCAGCTGTAATATTAGAACCTATTCAGGGTGAAGGTGGGATCATTGTTCCACCAAAAGGATATCTAAAAGAAGTAAGAGAGTTATGTGACAAACACGGTGTTTTAATGATTTTAGATGAGATCCAGACCGGTCTGGGTAGAACAGGTAAACTTTTTGCAGCTGACTTAGAAGGAGTAGTTCCTGATATCATGTGTCTGGCTAAATCATTAGGAGGTGGTATAGAACCAGTTGGAGCCTATATCACAAAACCAGATATTTGGGACAAAGCCTATGGAACCATGGAAAAGGCCCTGCTTCATACTTCAACCTTTGGCGGCAATGCCCGCGCTTCAGCAGCAGTTATTGCCTCTATAAACTATATTTTAGCTAATGATTTAAGTGAACAAGCTGCTGAAAAAGGTGAATATTTTCTTGATAAGTTAAAGAAATTTGAAAAGCAGTATGACCTGGTAAAAGAGGTAAGAGGTAAAGGACTAATGATTGGTATAGAATTTAATCAACCTGATCCTGGTCTTTTAGATAGAATTTCAGGAGGTTTGGTCAGTAAGTTTTCAGCTGAATACATGGGAGCCATGGTTGCTGGTTCTTTAAATAATGATTATCAAATAATTACAGCTTATACTTTAAATAATCCGAATGTCATTCGTTTAGAACCACCCTTGACTGTGAGTTTCGACCAGATTGATTATGTGGTGGATTCACTTCAAGATATATTTGAAAAAAATAGCAATTTATTTAACTTAACGATGAAAAGTGCCCAAACGGCAATTAAGAACTTTTTCAACTAAAAATTAGCATAAATCGACTCGATATTCACCGGCAGCTTAGGCTGCCGTTCTTTTTTTGCCTTTAGAAGTAAATTTTTAACAAAATCATGAAGGTATTTCCTTTTAACTTATCAAAGGTGTTACTGATAAATACATTTTAATAATCTAACTAGGAGTGGAAACATTGCAAAAACACAGTATTAATTTTGTCTTATTGGTCTTAGTCTTTTCACTACTTTTTACACCTTTGATCCCAGCTAAAGCAAACTACTCTACCGGCTATTTAGATCTTAATTTAAAGAAAAAGTTAACAACAGATCTAGCCTTCTTTTTACAAGACAATATTCAAAAGGATATTGTTTTTAAGGCTAAATACGACAGTAAAACCCTTAAAAATAGTAAGGCGAATTATAAAGAAGACTATTTAGATGATTCAACATTGATTACGGACTTAAGTGAACAAAAGGAGTACTTTAAACTTCATAATAGAAAATACAGTTTAATGTATGGGAAATATAATTATGAGGTCAAAAATCCTCTTTTTTCTGATTATTATAATCAATATAGCGGTCTTAAGTTTAAAAAGAAAGGTAAGAAAAATAGTTTTAACGCTTTTTTAAGTAAGTCCAAACAAATTTCCAAAACTGATAAAGTGATTAACCCCAATTATTCAGTAATATTTTTAAGCAGCCGCAATATTGTTAAAGATTCAGAACGGCTTTATTTAAATGTAGTTAATGAGGATAATGAAATTATCCAGATTGTCGCATTAATGAAATCAAAGGATTATAATATAAATTATTTACAGGGAAGAATAGAATTTAATCCCCTCATCTTTTTTTTAAATAATCCTGAGCATGATTATGAGTTAATTATAAACTATAAGATAAAGGGAGATTCTCTTGACTATTATGATAAGGGATTTAACTTAAGTACAATTCTTTTTAAAAACACAAAATTAAAAGTGTATGAGGTTAATGAAAAAGATAAGAGAACATTTAAAGGTAGTTCATTAAAGTATAGCCCCACTCAAGATCAAGAGTATATACTTTCTTATCAAAGATATAAAAACAATGAGAGAAATACCAAGATAAGCATTGATAATGGACAACGATTCTATGAGGACCCAGCTGCAGTTAACATTGAAGAAAAGAAAGGAGTAAGATTTAGCAAGAAATTTAATAATAGCTTACTCAAAGGACATGGTTATCAGCAAATCTTGACAAGAAAAAATAAAAGATATCGCGAAAATGAATATCAATTAAAACTTAATTCTGCTTTATCTAAAAAGATTAAATCGAATCTTTCATATAAAAAACAATCTAATAGTATCAATCAATCGGGTTATGATTATAAGGCTGCCTTAACCACCCAACTCAGTCCGAAGTTAAAACTAGATACTATTTATAGACATGAATTGAAATATCTAGACCAGACTAATATTAAGAGTCTAGATAATTTTTTTGAGCTAAAATATTCAGAAAATTTAGACATATACTGGGGCTGCTTACATAATCTGACAAATGAAAGCTGTTACCACCAGTACGGTTTTGATTATTTAACTAATAGTCAGAATAAAATTACTTACCGTATTAAAGCAGAGCATGCTGGCTATAGGATAAAAAATTATAAATATATCCATCAGAACAGATTAGAATTATTTAAAAGGTTAAAAGAAAAACTAAAAAATGAGAAGGTGATTAAGAGATCCCAGGGACTTAAATATCGTTTTAAAAACAAAAACATACTTTCAATAATCAAAAATGAATACAGTCAAAGTGAAAAAAGCATTGAAAATATTGTAAAGTACCAACTCCAGATGAGTTCAAACCTAACTACCGGTTTGAATGTATTAGAATATTATACCCAACCTTTGTTAACTAAAAGAGATGGAATTAGAGGTTATCTTAACTACAAAACCGGTAAGCACAAATTAAATGTTCAGTATGAAACAACAACTGGTAATTTAAACCTCTATCAAAAGAAAAGAACTAATTTATCTTATGAGAAACACTTCGATTTTGGTCTGAAAGTAAGTACTTCTTTAAAAATTAATACTGAACTAGATAAAAGCAAAAATATAAAAGAAATGAATGAAGAGATGTTTTTTAAAATTATATATAGACCCTTAAATAAAGATTATAGATTTAGATATCAATATGATAAGCAAGAGCAGTTCAATCAAAATAATAAAATGAGAGAAAAAAACAAATCAACTAAACATTCTTTAAATCTAATCTATAAACTTAACAAAAAACTTTCTTTTAATACTAATTTAGCACAATATAAGACAGAACAAAAAATTAAACAAAATAACTTAAAAAATAAGATTGGACTCTACCGGTTGGGTATAGACTATAAATTAAATAAAAAATATCTTTTAAACTTAGAATATAGAAAACTTATGGAAAGATTATCTTATAAAAAAGATAGCGGATTTTTAGTAGGATTACGAAGAAATATTAATGATAACTTATCTTTAGGATTAGAATATAACTTTACTGACTTTGGTAATGATATAAAACAGATAGATGATGAAGCTAAGGGATTATCTTTTAACTTAAATTACAGATGGTAAAGAAAGGGAGTAATAAAAATGAATAAAAAAGACATATTAATTATGATATCTTTAGTTATTGTTATATCAGCTCTAATATTTTCAAATACTGTTTATGGAGTAGCGAATTTAGACTTAAGCACATTTGTTAATGTAAATAATGGTTTTTGGCTTTTAAATTCTGATAATACTTCAGTCAAACAGCTGCAGAAAGGCAGCCGTGACTTTTATTATCTTTATGATAAAAACCTTATTAATAAGATCATAACAGGTACTATAAAAGTGGATAGTTCAACCTATGATAATGATGCCTTTGGTTTAGTCTTCGGTTATCAGAATGTTAATAATTCATATGTTTTCTCCTGGGATAAAGGAGGAGTTCAAGGCGAGGGCCAGATCTTTTATCATAAAAATAAAACCTTTGATT
>CAZXRH010000036.1:0-17763 GCA_964642575.1 uncultured Halanaerobiales bacterium | reverse complement strand
GTAATATTAATGGTTTCCATTCGAATCAATTCGGCAATACCAGGTGCATCTTTTTCCATGATTGCACGTGTTGCTTCTGGGGTAACATCCCTAGGTGCAAATCCAGTTCCCCCTGTTGTTAAAATCAAATCAACATCTTCTTTATCGGTAAGTTTAATTAACTCATCTTTTATTTCAACTATCTCATCTGGTATTATATTATAATATTGTTTTTCGGCATTAAATT
This sequence comes from uncultured Halanaerobiales bacterium, assembly GCA_964642575.1. Taxonomy (GTDB): domain Bacteria; phylum Bacillota; class Halanaerobiia; order Halanaerobiales; family M55B127; genus M55B127. The sequence continues at coordinate 17,537 of CAZXRH010000036.1, read as the reverse complement.
CTTTTAACATTTCTATAATTACAGGTCCACTTTTATCTTCACGTTCTCCTTGAGAACCTTTATCACTAATAGTTAAAACCGCTGTTTTAATCAACTTAGATCACTCCTTTTAATCAATGTATTTAATACTACCACTTTCTTTTGTTTCATATCCACCTAGTTGGTTGACCTTTACTTTGAAATCATTCGATTTTATAATATCAATAATGGTTTTTATTCTTTTATCATCAAGTTCTTTTTCTCTTAATATTATATCATACTTTTCTTTTTTTACAGGAACAAAATCAAGTCCAACCGCTTCAGCAGCCGCTCTGATACCAAGGGCTGTATCTGCATTACCCTCTGAGACCTGAACTGCTGCTCCCATGTGAGTTAGTTCTTCTTGCTCATAACCTTTTATCTCATCTTTGTTTATGTCTTCTTTTTCTAATAAATAATCTAATAATACTCTGGTTCCTGAACCTCTCTGACGATTAATATACTTAACATCTTCCCGCTTTAAATCACTTATTCCCTTAATATTTTTCGGGTTATCTTTTTTAACCATAAGTCCCTGTTCTCTGTGTACAAGGTTTATTATAACTATATCTTCTCCTTTTAGAAGGTCCTTAATATGGCCAGTATTATATTCACCTGTTGCGGGATCTAAAAGATGGGCACCCGCTAGATGACATTCCCCTCTTTTTAATGATACCATTCCTGATAAACTCCCCACCGATTGAATATTTAACTCAAAGTCATATTTATTTTTCTTAAGCAAATCCCTGAGTACATCAATGGAAAGGTCGTGGCTTCCTACCATCATTAAGTTCTTTTCTATCATCTCTTTCGTTTTTAGTAAATAGACATCTGCTTCTTCTCCGGATAAGATTCCCTCTTTGCTTTCGGGAATTGGTAATATCCCATCAGCATTAATTAAGGACTGCATGGAAGCAGAGCCTCTTTTTTGAGGTAAAGCTATTAATTGATCTTCTATTTGAACTAAGTTTACCCTAATAAATTCTTTTAAGCCAGCTGTTGAAGGTATCTTCTTTTTTACTTTTGTTTTTAGCTTAGCAGGTGTTTTATAAGGAATTCCTAACATTCTTTTAACCAAGGGTTTGACAAATAGTTGGAAATCCAATAAGGCTGATAATGGATAGCCTGGAATACCAATAACAGGCTTGCCTTCTACTTCCGCTATTATAAGAGGCTTACCCGGCATGATATCAACACCATGTACATATACCTCACCTAACTCTTTTAATATATTTAAGGTATAGTCTTCTTTACCAGCTGAGGAACCAGCATTAATTATAGTTATATCTGAATTGCTAACAGCTGTGAGAACTGTACTTTTGATTTTTTCATAATCATCTTTTACTATATTAAAGTCATTAACATGACATCCCCAATTCTGGGCCTTTAATTTAAGCATAGTGGTATTGAAATCAACAAGTTGACCTTTTGCTTTACTTTCCTCAGGTTTCACCAGTTCACTACCTGTAGGAATAATACTAATTTTAGGTTTTTGATACACCTCTATTTCAGTTACACCGGCTTCCAGCATTGCCCCTACTTCATATACATTAATTTCTTGATGAGAGGGCACAATCATCTGCTGTTTTACCACACTTTCACCTATTGATCTAATATTATGCCAGACCGGTACACTTTTAATTACTTCCACTCGCTTTTCATCTATTTTTTCTACATCTTCAATCTTAATTACGGCATTAAAGGCTTCTGAAACTAAATCACCGGTATCAACATAAACAAAATCACTGCCATGTGTTAATAATACCGGTTCTCTTTCACTGGCATAGTTGGTACTGCTTGCTTTAACTGCTATGCCGTCCATGGCAGAAGCATAATAATCAGGAGCAGATCTTTTAGCATGAACAGCTTTCGCTGTAATACGTCCCTGAGCATTGGCAGTTTTTATTACTTCTGTTTGAAGTCCATAGTCCCCAAACTTTTCTAATAGTAATGACTGAGCTTTACTTAAAGAAGTCTTTTTTAGATAAGCTTTTCTCTTCATAATTAAAACCTCTTTTCTTTAATGAAATAGATAAATATCAATAACTTGACCTTTTTCAATACCTTCTTGGGCTGCTTCAATAACTAAATATCCATCTGATTCAATGAACACTCTCATAAAGCTTGATTTACCTAGTAACGGTTCAGCAGTTATCTTACCTTTGTCTTTTAGCAATTTTACCGGAACCATTTCTTCCCGTCCCTTATCAGACGAAAGATTTCTATTGAGAACTGCTGACTGGGTTATTTGATTTTCAATTATGCTTTTTAATATATTATCGGCTTTATATTCTCCGCTTAATAACTTGACTAAGGGTAATACGAATTTATTAGTGATCATCCAAGCTGATCCGGGATGACCTGGTAATCCCATAATGGGTGTATTATCAATTTTACCAAGGATAGTAGGTTTACCGGGCTTTACTTTTAATCCATGTACTAACACCCCGGGGTTGCCTAATTTATTAATGATGTCAACCGTGACATCTTTTAATCCCGCCGAACTGCCACCTGAGACCAGTATCAAATCAAAATCAAGATATTTTTGAATTGCCGCTTTAATTTTTTCAAAGGTATCTTCAACAATTCCGGCCTGAGTAACTTCAGCCCCTACTTCACTTAAAAGCTGTGTAATTGTATAGGTGTTTATATCTCTAATTTCACCAAATTTCATTTCTTTTTCAGGTGAGATAAGTTCATCACCGGTCGAGATAATAGCAACCCTCGGTTTTTTATATACTTCAAACTCAGTAATACCAAGTCCTGCAAATACTCCCATATCACGAGGTTTTATGCGATGTCCTCGTTTTAATATGACTTCCCTTTTTTTGATTTCTTCACCTTTTTTTATTATATTTTCACCTACACCAGCAGTTTTATATATCTCTACCATATCATCGGAAATATTTTCAGTTTGTTCTACCATTACTACACAGTCCGCTCCCTTAGGCATCATTCCACCGGTTGGGATATAGGCGGCTTGTCCATCATCTATTTCTATATCAGTCTTTTCCCCCATTTTCACATTCCCGACAAGTTCTAGGTATGCAGGTAAAGATTGAGAAACCCCCTGAATATCCTGAGATTTCACAGCATAACCATCTACTGTAGAACGGTTAAAAGCTGGTAGATTTTCATTGGCCTGAATATCTTCTGCTAAAACTCGTTTTATACTGTTATGAAACTTTATTTTTTCTTTCTTTTGAAGTTTTACATCTAATTCATCTTTAACGATTTCCCAGAACCTTTCTGTACTTTCTAGATCTAAAAATTTTTGAAACATGGTTCTCCTCCCCACTTTAAAAATCTAAATTTACATCAGCTCCACTTTGTTCTACTTTGCCATCATTTAGGACAGTAATGTATTCAGCAAAATTCTCTATCTGGTATAAATCATGGGTTATCAGTAAAATTGTAATACCTTCCTCGATTAATTCCAAAAATAGGTTGTTAAAATAGCGAGTGCTTTCATAATCAAGACTAATATTGGGTTCATCAACAAAAAGTATTTCGGGATTTGTAATTAAAGACCTTGCTATCGAAGTTTTCTGCATCTCTCCCCCTGATAGTTCATTACTTTTTTTCTCAAGTAGATGTTCAATATCTAGCTGTTTAGCGATATTTCTTACCTTCTTATTAATCTTTTTTTCTTTCACATTCCTTAATTTAAGTGGCAAAGCAATATTCGAAGCAACTGTACCTTTGAATAAATAAGGATTCTGCCAGATAACAGAAAAGTTGCGCCGCAAGTTTAAAATATTAAAATTCTCTTTTGTTACTGGTTGTCCTTTATATAACACTTCACCTTTAAAATCGGTGTCTACCAGGCTTAAAATATTGAGTAAAGTTGTTTTACCACTACCATTAGGCCCAATCAAAAAATTGAATGAGGATTTATAGATCTTCACATTATCAATATTTAAAATATGTTCTTTATCATACTTTTTTCTTACATTCTTGGCTTCTAATATAATATCATTCATTGGATTTCACCCGACTGGAAGTAATATATTATGTAATTAATGATAAAAGAAATTGATAAAAGTATTATTCCTAGGGCTAAGCCAAAACTAAACCGACCCTTGTTAGTTTCCATGGCAATCGCAGTCGTTATAGTTCTTGTATAACCTTTAATATTACCACCTAACATCATAGAAACTCCAACTTCTCCAATGACTCGTCCGAAACCTGTAACTAAAGCACCTATTATACCATACCTAGCTTCAGACAGAAGTAACCGAAACTGTTGGGTACCTGTGGCTCCCAGTGAAATGGCTGTTTTATACATCTTTTCATCTACATCATGTATAGCGTTTCTTACTAAAGCAATTATGATGGGTAGTATTAATAAGACCTGTCCAATAATTATACCTCGCATGGTAAATAACATACCCCATTCACCCATGATACCTCTCCTTGATATAAATGAAAAAACAAGTAAACCTAAAACAACCGTAGGTAAACTAAGTAAGGTGTTTAATATTGTATTTAAAAAGTGTTTACCTTTAAAATCCACTTTAGTAATTAAAATACCGATCGGGGTACCTATTATAGCAGCAATAAAGGTTGAAGTTATTGATAACTGTAATGAGGTACTTACAACAGTTCTTACTTCAGGATCTAATGTAATTATTAAATTGAATGCCCCTTTTAAGGCCTGGATTATATATTCCATGAGTATTCATTCCTTAACTATTTATTTTATATTTTCTGGTTTTATGGCAGAAGGATTAAATAATACTTCACCATAAGCAGTATATTCATTTATGATTTTCTGTCCCTGCTGTGAAGTGATATATCCGACAAAAGCCATTGCCATCTGATAATTTACATGAGTATGCATGGCTGGATTGACCGGTATTATTCCATACGGGTTAAAAAGTTTAGGATCACCTTCTACCAGGATTTCTAAGTCAAGGTCTGCTTTATAAGCCAAATATGTACCACGGTCTACCAGGATATAGGCCTGTTTTTCATTGGCTACATTTAAGCTCGCACCCATTCCCTGGCCAGTTTCAATATACCAGCTGCCTGATGGTTCAATACCTGCTGTACTCCAAAGGGATAATTCTTTTTTGTTAGTACCAGAATCATCTCCCCTGGAGACAAAATTACTACTTGCTTCAGCAATCTTTGTAAAAGCGGCAGTTGCATCTTCCATACCGTTAACTCCAGCTGGATCAGCTGTCGGACCTAAGATGATAAAATCATTGTACATAACATCTCTTCTATTAACCCCATATCCAGCTTCTACAAAGGCATTTTCTGCCTCCCGGGCATGCACTAATATTATATCTACATCTCCATTTTCAGCCAGGCTAATAGCTTTACCGGTCCCTACTGAGACAACATCCACTCTAATATCAAATTTTTCTTCAAAGGGTGGAATTAATTCATCTAAGAGACCCGAATTCTCAGTACTGGTAGTAGTCGCTAAAATTAATCTATCCTGTGCATGAACAGAATTTACACCCAAAACAAAAGAAAAAAACAAAATAAAAAGTATAGATAAAATAATTAAAGACTTATTTTTTAACAACTTGATGGTCACTCCTTTAATATTTTTAATTTACATTATTGTCTAACTTTTTACAATAAATTAATTAACAATCTACCCCCTTTGTTTTAAAATCAAATGTCTTTATGATTTTTTTATATTATAAAGGAGTAAATAGAGATTGTTTTAGTTAAAATCTATTATCTAAAATAATTTATATCCTAAAAATCAAAAACCGCTGTCTAAAAAAAGACACCGGTCGCAAGCATGGTCTCCTTTCCAAAATGGGAGGATTAAAACTTTCATTTTAAACCCTATCGGCTCATAAACCATAGAACTAAATCCTTAGGTTTTTAAAGCTCGAAGATCATAATTATATTTTTATTTTACTTAACTAATATATTCAATATTAAAAACAGTTTACCTTCCTAAGTTATAATTAAACTTGATTGATTATCTCTATTTTTCTCTGGCGTTTAAACTGCTTAATCTCATATTCTCTCTTCATGGCCTCACTTTTGGTTTCAAACTGTTCTGAATGGACTAATTCGACCGGTCTTCTGCCTTTGGTATACTTAGCCCCTTCCCCTGCATTATGCTGCTTTATTCTCCTTTTTAGATCGTTTGTATAGCCTGTATAATATGTGCCATCTGCACATTTTACTATATATACATAATGCATTTACTATACACCACTTTCCTGTTAGTTAATTATCTGCCAATCCTCGCTTTCTGCTACCACCTTAAGTCCCTTTTCAGGATTTACTGCTACGGGATGACCGACAGCCTGTAGCAGGTTTAAATCATCAATACTGTCAGCAAAAGCATATGACTTATCCCAGTCGATATCAGCTGAATTGTACTCTTTTTTTAATGCTTTTAATTTAAGAGAACCACTTAACACTGAAAAGTCATCCAGTTCATCTTCTCTATCTTTAAGAATACTACTGCCTATTATATTGTCAACCTCTAGACGTTTTCTTATTTTTTCTAAAAGCTCTTCAAATGTACCAGATAATAGGACAACTTCATAATCTTTTTTCTTAAAGTACTCTAGGTGTTCCAGTACTTTTGGGTTGTAGTACTGGTGAGCTTCCTCTTCAACTTGTTGAAAGTACTTTTCTATTATTTCCTGGTCCATTCCTTTGAAAATCTTTACAAATCTATACATGAACTGAACCTTCATCTCTTCAATACTCATTGTGGTTAAAAAAGGATATCTATATTTGACAATTAAAGGAGCCAATATGATATATAGTTTATATAGATTTATTTTAGAATAGCCAAACTTCTTCCAGCATTTTATTAAAAATGGAATGGTTTCTTTAGGAAATAATGTACCGTTAAAATCAAATACAGCTAATTTCAATTCAATCACAACCTCTTATTAGAAGTTTATCTTTCAATACCGTCACGAGCTTTAACTCCATCGGTATAATAATGTTTAACTTCCTTCATTTCTGTTACCAGGTCTGCCTTTTCTATTATCATCTCAGGCGCATAACGACCTGTCAAAATTACTTCAACTTTGGGGTCTCTCTCTTCTACAGCTTCAATTACCTGAGTAGGAGAAAGCAGATTATAGTGGAGTGCTATATTAATTTCATCCATAATAACCAGATCATACTCACCACTTCTTAAGATTTCTTTAATAGTTTTCAATCCTTTTTCGGCTGCTTCAATATCTTTTTTTGAGGGTTCACGATCGAAAAAACATCCTATACCATACTGTTCTATCATAAATCCGGGTAGGTACTCTCCTGCTCTTGCTTCACTATATTTCATGTTTTTGACAAATTGGCCCATATATACTTTTTTGCCCGCACAAACTGCCCTGAGAGCTAGACCTAAGGAAGCAGTTGTCTTGCCTTTCCCATCACCTGTATAGACCTGAATATATCCTTTACTCATCTAAAAACACCTTCTATTTTAGTTATTTGAATTTTTATAATCTCTTTCTGCTCTTTCTTTAATTCCTTTTAACATTTCCCACTGCTGAATCCCGGCCCCACCAGGTTCAGTAATTACATAATTCATTAAATTAAATAAAAAACCTTCTCCAATATCACTTTTCCACCTGACCATAAGCCTGGTCTGGTCTTCCTGTAGTTTTCTTAACTCATAGGCCCAGGTTACCACATACTCTTCTCCTTCTTTACCGGTTAGTAATAAGTGGTCATTTTCTTTTAGTTCTTCAACTTTAAAAGCAATATCTGGTAGTATACTTATGGTATCGCCTTGAGAGAGATTCTGCAACTCTTCAATCACTCTTTCGGCTGAACTATTGCCTTCATAGAAATAGTTATCAGCTGCCCAGCGGTTGATGAAATCCCAGTTATACCAACCAGCCCGCTGGTAACCAACCTGGATTAAATACTGCCAAACCAATTCAGCTGGTGCATTAATTGTAATAGCCTGCTGATAGGTGGTATCTGGATTTTTAACATAATCATCACCTGGTAGGTTAATGTTTCTTTCACTTTGGGTTATCCCTTTATTAACCCACCAATCTCTTAATACTAAAGAATAAAGACTAGCAAAGATGATTAATAATAGAATACCATAAACTATTAATTTAATAAATATTTGTTTTTTGTTCACTTTTATTTACCTCACTTTTAATAATAGATTAAAACCATGATTAAGTTCATGGTACTAGCAGAGATTAGACTCGGCCAGATTGAATTTGTTTTGGCTGCTGTATATCCTCCCACACAACCTACCGCTAAAAAGGCATAACCAAATATGTATATGACAGCCTGAGTAAGCGGCATAAAAAAGGCTGCTATTAAATTGGGTACTGTAAAAAGAGCAGCCTGTATTACAATAGCCCAACTACTATTTAATTTCTTTTTAAAAACTTGCAAAAGCAGTCCCCTAAAAAAGAGTTCTTCACCAAAAATTGTAATAAATAATGAAACTAAAAATATTAATAAGTATGATATTAGTCCTGAAAAATTTTCCAACCAGATAAAAGTAGGATCTGGTGGTTGAGACTGAACTGCTAAATCTAAAAGTAATTTATAGGTCTGACTCCAGGGCTCTAAGCTTAAATATATTAATCCTATCAATACAAAATGTATTATCGAGTATTTGATTAACTTATCAAAAGCAATCTTATCAATACCAAGTTTTGGTTTGTTTTTAATTAATAATATTAACGGAACAACCAACCAAATATATGTAAATAGTGGTAGGGAAGTATCAAATAATATGACAACTCCTGTTAAAACTATTAATGCTATTGTTAAATAGATTAGAAATATTTTTCTCATTATTATTTAGCTCCTTTATAATCATTACTGTTAATTTTCTTTTTTGACAACCCAAAACTGACATTCGCCGGAAAACTCTTTTACATTAGCAGGTTCATCAAATTTATCTGCCCGGAAGAAGTCTTCAATTAATTTAAAACCACTGGCTTCAATTAGTTCAACTACTTCAGCATGGGTAGGAATATGGATAAATAATTCTTGATCATTATTTTTAGTTGTTGTTATCCGGTCCCCAAATTCAAATAATCTTTTATCCTGCAGTCCTTTTTCCCACTTTTGTTGCTCTTTTTGCCAGAATTCTTTGAATTGTTTCCCTCTATCTCGATTATGAGTAGTGAAGATAAATATACCGTTTGGTTTTAAGACTCTTTTAATTTCTTTTAAAGCCTGTAATCTGTTTTCCTTTTTAGGTATCTGCATCAAACCATTAAAAGAAAAAAGGGCATTATTAAAGCTAGCTGTTTTAAATTCCATATCAAGAGCATTGTCTTCTATGAAGTTTATTTTAAAATTTAAGTTGTCTTTTATTTCGCGTGCTTTTTTCAGCATTTCAGCTGATAGGTCTAATCCTGTTATCTTTTTATACCCTCTGGCGTAAAGTCCAAAAGTAGTCCGGCCAGTTCCACAGCCGATATCAAGAATACTTTCATTAGGCCGGAAATATTTTTCAATAACATTTTGTTCTGATTTCCAGAGTCCAATTTCCCGGGTCGCTTTTTCATAATTTTTGATTGCACTTTTGTATGTATTTTTGATATATTTTTCAGTTTCTTTATTCATGATATTTTATCAGTTATTTTTAACAACTGATAAATGCCTCCTTTAAATTTTATGATTTAAAACTAGATTTATCCTATGATTTAGCTTGGTTGAAATATTTTCTTTTTGATACCCTTTTAAAATATTTGGATATTGAATACCTTTTTCTTTAAAATGTTTTTCTATTAATTGTACTTTGTTTTGCTTACCAGGCATTAAGTTATATAAAACATACCAATCTTCAAGTGAAGTAAGGGGAATTTCAACATCTTTAATTTCAATATTATTAACAATGGTCCTTGTATTAAATTTATATTTGAATATTTTAACCTCATTTTCTTCTTTAAATTTCAATGTGAAACCCGCCATTAGATCAATATCAATTCCATCTAATTTATACTGACAGAAAAATTTTGTGGCGTAATTTTCATCTGTTTTATGACTTTTATTTTTTCTACTCTGACTTAGGGCTTTGATTAACTGGTCTGCTTTCTCTATATCTTCTAAACTAACTAAAAGATCAATATCATTGGGGTGAACCGGCAGTCCTCTTAATTTAAGCATAACTGAACCACCTAAAGCCCAGGTAATATCTGTTTTATTTAATTTTTTTGCTATTTTTACTAGAACTTCTTTTAGCAAAACAAACACCTCTATTTTTATTTATTTAAGTAGTTCAAAAAGAGCTTTATAAAATACATCTTCTGCATACTCTTCCCGCCAGGGAGTATGGCCGCATTTTTTTAAAAGCTTAAAATTATAATCCTTATTATAGTTCTCGAGTGGTTCAATAATTCCCTGATAGGGATGAGGATCATAGTCTCCATGGATAATATTAATAGGACATTTAATATTTTTTAGAGTTTCTACCAACTGCCCCTCTTTTCTTAACAGAGAAGCTTCAGCCCAAATCTTTTTATAGAGTTTAAGATGAAAGTCAGTATGGTTATTTCCATTATTATCCACATAAGAATAGGCATCAACTCTATGCATCAGCTCTACAAACTCATTTAATAATTTTATTTTTACATTTTTACCCTCTTTAAATTTATCCTGTACTTTATGAAATAGTTCTTTTTCTTTATCATTCATCCTCTTTAATCTATTTTTTTGAATATCTTTACTGTGTTTTGCTTCTAAAGGAGCACAGCTAATTAAAGTTAAACTCTCTACTAATTTAGGATAGCTTGCTGTAAAAAGAAGTCCAAGCCAGGCTCCCCAGGAAAAACCAATAACTTTTACCGGGCTTTCCATCTTATCCTTAATGATGCGACTCATCTCATCTATTAAATCATTAATGTCAGCTAATTTTTGCAGATATTCAATAACTCCATGTTTCTCGGCTAGTTTCTCTGATAATTCTTGAAGTTCTCCTACAGCTCCCGGACCACCGTGTAAGGTAATTAAATTAAAAGGTTCTTTGCCATAAGTTCTGTAATTAGCCACTTTATCACCCATTCAAATGTTTTTCTATTTCTTTAAATAATTTGCCCTCTTTTTCATGAACTTTATGTAATTCTTCTGAAATTTCTTCTAATATAGAAGCATCTTCTTTTTCATATACATCAAAAAACATATAACCAATTTCATCCCAAAAATCACCAATATTTATTAATCTTTGACCAAAAGTTTTAAGCTGTTTATCTTTACAGATGCTAGAAGCTTCGATTAAAAAGTTTCCATACATCTTTCTAAATATACCTCCACCTGTGCCACCAATCTGATTGATGAAAATGAAAGAATTAAAAGCAGCTTCCTTTAACTTGTCCATTGGAAACTCCTGCCAGTCTTTAATTAATAATTTGGCAAACTTCTTTATACCCTTAACTCCTAAATTTCTAATTGGGGGATTAATTAAAGTTTCCATATTAGTCCTGATAGCATTTGTTAGTATCTCTTTGTTTGGTTCTCTATACTCTGTAAAGTCGATTTCTAACCATCTATTTTTAGGAGGATAGGGCTTATGTTTTGAGTTGCGGGCTTTTTTTATTTGATCAATACTTAATATATGAAAATCACTGGGCTCTTCTTCTTTTCTCATTGTTACTTTAAAACATTCACTGTCACGATCTGATAAATATACTTCATCTTCTGATTCGTTCAATCCAAATATTACAACACTGTGTCCACCAAAATGATAACCATCTGGTAAGTGTAGATAGTCTAATTCCCCCATATCAGCATAAACCATTAAAGGATTATTATTTTTTATATTATCCTTTAGGGTTTTATATGCTTTTTTAATACTAGTGGTCTTTTTCACTGCCAGTTTAATATTGAGATTGTCAGCTAATTTTTCTTCAAATTCAAAGAGTTTAGCACGCCCCCCGATCATGGGATAATCGAAGTTTTTATAATCAAAATAAAAGAAATTAAGGCCTTCAGCTAATCCAAAGATCATTTCTTCACTTAAATTAAGATTATTGTAGTTAAAAATCTGTTTTAGGGAATTAGAAACACAGTGCTTACCTGCTTGGGGTTGAAAGTTTTCAATAATTTTGTCCATAATAAATCTCCTTGTATTATATTATTTTTACCCTTCTAAAGGAATAATTATTAGCATTGAAAGTAAACTAGCCGAGAAAGAGTAAATTAAAATTTTATATAGATCATTCTTCGAATATATATCTAAAAGGATTTTGAATGCCTCATATAATATTAATGAAAATATTATAAGAAAAATGGAACAGATGATTAATGGATGCAAGTTAAAATAACTTGCTATCATCATTTCGTCAGTTGGATAATAACCTCTTGGCAACTTTAAAAGATATAAAAAGAGTCTTGAAAACCAGGTGTGAGCAAAAACTACGACAAAAAATAATATTTTCTTATATTTTTTAAACAAAAAGAGAAAAATAATAGCTGTTATCAAATTAAATAATAGCCCACCCATACTACCTAATAGGGTTATTTCACCTGAAACCGGATTAGCTTTGGTAAGATTAAAATCAACATTGAAGCCCTGCATTGTATATATAATTGCATGGCCTATTTCGTGTAGTATAACAGCTGAAATACATATTAAAACCATTAAGATAAAAAAACGTAAATGATTATTATTTTTGATCATAACTAGCTCCTTTTTAGAGATATCTGTTTTTTAATCCATGTTCATTATATGTATTTCAGATTAAATTACTATTATTTAATTATTAAGAATTTATTAATTCAATGGGTTGAAACCAATAATTATCATTATTAACCACTTCTTTTTTGGCTACATTTACCTCGTTTTTAAAAATGGGTCCATCCAATACAACTGTATGATACTCTCCGTTTTCACCACTGGGATCTATTCCAAGTTCTTTAAATTCCATAACTAAATTCTTATCCAATATTTTACCCAAATACTTTTTGTCTAAATAATCTTCATTGACAACCACAATCATGGTCTTGAATCCTAAATTTAAAAATTCATATAAGAGATCTTCACGGTCTTGCTTCCAGAGCGGCAAGTAGGCTGTCATGTTAGCTTTTCGGCAGACCATTTCTTCCCATTCCCTATGTTCCTGTAAATCAATGTCACCAAAAACACCCTTTTTAATTCCTTGTTCACTAAATTCTTTTAAGGTTTCTATAAATACCGACTCATAATCATCCCAGGAAGCTCTTTTTGTCACTAATGGTATCTCTAAAGAAGCTGCCTGTGCTTTTAATACAGAAACAGGTAAATTATGGGACCGGGAATTATTCCCTTTTTCGTTTAACATATTCAATATTTTTTTTGGTTTTAAGTCCTGCTGTAAGGCTCGGTATAAGGCGAGGGCTGAATCTTTACCACCACTCCAAGAACAAAAGAATTGATCACTCATTTGCAATACCCCTTTTTGGAATTTGTTTGGTTTTAATTTTCATTTCAAATTCTTCTTTATATTCTTCCGTTATTTTAAAACCTGCTTTTTTATACAAAGCCAAAGCAGGTTTATTTTCTTTGTTAACATATAGTTTTATATATTTATTTTTATAGTTATAATAGTTCACTCCAAACTTGAGACCATTGATTAAAAAATCATGGGCAAGACCTTGCCCGGTAAATTTGGGATTTAAGGCTAAGCCAATTTCCATTGTACTAGAATGATTATAGTATTCGAAAAGACCAAATAAATGATCTTCTTGATAAACGGAAAAACCCTCACAATGGTTAGGGCCTTTTAAAATTTTATCACCTTTTTCAAAACTCTCAAAATAAGGTTTCATATATAAATTCTGAACTGGACCTTGATACTGCCAGGAAGATATCGTCTTAACTTCATTGATTTTAATTGGTTGAAAAGTATATTGCATTAATTTAATTCACTCATTTCTTGTTTTGTTTTCTTTAAAAATATAGTGTGAAATAGCCTGAGCTCGGTATACCAAAAATAAACCGAGCAGTATCTCGGCTATTTTGGCCATGAAACGGGGTGTTTCTTTAAAAAAGGATATATTGGGTACAGACAGTATTTCAAATATGTATCTAATGAATTCAGGTACTGAGATAACAATTATTATAATGCCCGCTAGAGATAGTAATGTTTGGAATAACAAATTATATTCTACTTCTTTGGCTGCTTTATTTTCTATATCAAGATGTTTTGTAATGGAATGAGAAATAGTTTCGGCTCTAAACCAAAGCAGATATATAATTACAAGGAATATAAGTTCGGCAAGAATATAACCGATTTTTGAAAGTAGGGGCATCTGGTTTGTAAATACCAGATATAATCCAGAAAGTAACCCTCTTCTAATAAAAGTAACAAAAAAATAGATTGCCATGATTTTTAAAGAAACAATACTTATATTTTGCAAATTAAACCTCTCCTATCCTATGGATTTTTTATATACTTACCAGATATAAGGGATCAATTTATCTGTGTCTTTTTGATAGGATCTATATTGTGGTAGTTTTTTGGCCAGGAACTTCTCTTCAACTTCAATTCTTTTTAAAAATAGATATATCATAAATGCTGATAAGACAAGAGAATAATATGAATTTAAGATTAGTGGAAACCCAATAATCTGCAACATGTTTCCTAAATAGGCAGGATGTCTGATATATTTATATATCCCATCCTCAATTAAAGTATGGTCATCCCAGGTTTCTACTTCTCTAGAGAAGTATTTACCCAGATACTTGATACCTAATCCCCTGATTATGATTCCAATAAAGACAATTATGATAGCAGTGATGGATATGATATTGTTACTTCTGATAAAATATGAGTATTCCATAATTGGAATTATCAAGGCACTAAACCAGGTTATTGATATTAAAGTACTTAATAAATTAAAACCTTTGTTGTTATTACTGGGCTGCCCTTTATAAAAAAACTTATCAATAATAAAACTTAAAATAACTAAAATTAGATAAAAATAGACTAAGTTCTGATTTAACTGTCTACTTGCCTGTTCAAAGTTTTGCCAAGTAAAGAAAAATAGGGCTAATATGAAGATTCTTGCAATAACATTAACTGCTAAATTCAAGATTGGACCATCCTTTTATGTTAGTATTTTTTCAAAACATAAATATTTTTGATAACCTTCTGGCTTGAAATCAAAGTTAAGTTCTCCTACTTTTTGATAACCATTATTTCTATATAGTTTTAAAGCTGCCTTATTTTTACTTAATACATCAAGGTGTATACTTGTATAATTTTTGTTTGAAGCATAGTCTTCACTAAATTTTAGAACCTTTAAACCATATCCCTGTCTTTGATAATCAGGATGAACAGCTAGTAGGTGTAATCCTAGGAAGTTCTCATCCTGCCAGTTAACAGGTTGCCATAAGTCGTCAAGATAATCATTTAAATCAAATGCTGCTATGATTTGATCATCATCTTCGATTAAAAACATATTATCTAATTTAATTTCTTTTTCAATTAAATCAACTGTAGGATAGTCTTCGTCCCACATATAGATACCTCGTTCTATTAAATCTTCACTACAAGTTTTATAAAGTTCAAATATTTCTTCTAACTCATCTATTGTAGCTTTTTTTATCATTTTAATCACCAACATTTTAATATTAATATGATACACCTAAGACTTCTTCATAGATTTTGAATAAATCCTGAGCAGTTGCATTTTTAAATCTATATTTCTTATAATAAGTTCTTAAAATCTTGTTCAGATCTTCTTTGCCATACTTTTGGTCAATATTGTGAAAAAAAGCTGCTCCTTTACCATAGGCTACCGCACTATAATCACTCCAAAGTTCAAAGTCAGTGACGGGAGTTTGAAGATCTATTGGACTTGAGTAAGTATTATAATTGGTCATTAAACTGCGGTACAAGCCATCTGCATAACCTTCTCCCCGGGCTTTTTGACTGAATATAATCTGTGAATAAGTGGCCAAACCTTCGTCTAGCCAGGGTTCAGTTATCTGGTTATTACCAACTACCGCATACCACCACTGGTGAGCTAGTTCATGGACAATATATTCACTTAAAAAAGTTTTGCGAGCTGATTTAAATTTATCTGTTCCCAGGTAAACTAAACCGGGATATTCCATACCACCACTTAAAAAATAGGTTTCAACTAAAGAGATCTGTCCATAAGGATAATGGCCAAACTCTTTATTAAAGATCTGCATTGCTTTAACAGCTATTTTTTCAGTATAGTTCATTAAATTATTATTTCCAGTTAAAAAATACATCTTAATCTGATTGTCTTTTAAATTATGTGTTCTGTACTTAAACTTATCACTTGCAACCCAAGCGAAGTCTCTCATTAAGTTTGCTTTAAAGTGCCACATTTTTTTACTATCTAAAGTCTCTTCCGAGATTAACTTACCAGAACCAGCTATAATAAATTCTTTTGGGGCTGTAATATTAATATTGAAATTACTAACATCACTATAAAAAGGATCACCAATTTGATAATATTCAGATTGATTCCAGCCATTTTGGTCAAAAACTGCTGCAATTGGATACCAATTTCCAAAGTTAAAGGTGGTTTCGGTATACCCGAATCTGTGATTAATATTTGGAATTTTTAATGTATAATCTAAAGCGATTGCAATTCTACGGCCAGGAACTAACTTTTCAATAAGATTAATTATGAGTAGAGACTGATCGGAACCTAATACTTTTCTTTTAACTTCTTTGCCATTGATTTTAATCGAAGAAAATTCAATATAGCCCGATTCATAACTGTCATTAATGTTTGATGAAGGATCCCAGGGCTGCATGTTTTGTCGGAAAGCATTCGGATATATATGGAAGTATAGTTCAGTTAAGGGTCGTTCTTCTTTGTTAATATAATCTATAGTCTGTTTTACTTTGCATGTTTTAACGACCGGGTTAAATTCAACATCAATCATATAATTATCAACTTTATCAATATCTACTCCATTATAATCCTCGGCTGCTAATTCCGAATAGTCTTGAATGATATAGTCATAGATACTTATATTCAAAAAGTTTAAACCAATAATTATTAAAGCAACCAAGAAAAGTACAAATAAAAACTTTTTCATTTTTCTCACCTTTTTTAAAGGATCTAAACTTAAATAAAAACCATACTTATTTATCAAAAGGTTTATCTTTATTATATATCTTCTCAATATATTCCCTTACATCATCTTCTAAGTTTTGGGGATATTCAAAACGCAGCCTGTAAGCTACTTTTTTAGCTACATTACTAAAAAAGTTCATCATTTTAAAGGTGCTATCCCAATTTTCTTGATAGTCACTACCTGAAAATGTTGCCATTAACTCCTTCCATATTTTTTTATCTAAATGATTTTTAAAGTTACTACCCTGTTTGCCGGGATTAACATTCCAATCATTTTCAACACCAATCAACCACTCTATCATCGGTTTAAGTAAGTTATATTTAATAAAGTAATCCATATACTTTGCAAAGAAAAACTGATCTCGCCACAAGTATTTAGCAATATATGTGATATCCCAATAAAAGTTATTGACAACCCTTTCATACTCTTCTTTAGTCGGTTTTTGGGTCTGATAAGCCTGATTGGTTGGCTTATTTAAATCAGCAGCCAG
>CAZXRH010000035.1:0-17811 GCA_964642575.1 uncultured Halanaerobiales bacterium | reverse complement strand
ACTTTGTTGGTAACTATGGTAACTCCTGGTGGTTACAAAAAGAAGAGTTTGAGAAGTTTAACGGACCAGTTCTTTTAACTACAAACTGTTTAGTACCACCAAAAGATTCCTATAAAGACAGAGTTTATACAACCGGTGTTGTAGGTTTTGATGGAGTTAAGCATATTGAAGGCCGTTCTCAAGGTGGACAAAAAGATTTCGCCGAAATCATTGAACATGCTAAACAGTGTGATTCACCGACCGAACTAGAAACAGGTACAATTCCTGGTGGATTTGCTCATGAAGCAGTTATGAGTGTAGCAGATAAAGTAATTGAAGCTGTAGAAAATGGAGATATTGAAAGATTTGTAGTTATGGCTGGTTGTGACGGCCGTCATAACAGTAGAGAATACTATACTGATGTTGCTAAAGAACTACCAGAATCAGCAGTTATCCTAACGGCAGGCTGTGCTAAGTTTAGATATAACAAGCTGGACTTAGGAGATATCGGCGGTATTCCAAGAGTACTTGATGCCGGTCAGTGTAATGACTCATATTCCTTAATCTATATTGCCCAGCAGCTCAAAGAAGCCATGGGTGTAGATGATATAAATGATCTTCCCATTTCATATGATATAGCCTGGTATGAACAGAAAGCTGTAACAGTTCTCTTAGCCTTATTATCACTAGGAATCAAGGGAATCCGATTAGGACCAACACTTCCTGCCTTCCTTTCAGAAAATGTAGCTAAAGTATTGGTTGAAAACTTTGATATCAAACCAATTGGTGAAGTTAAAGAAGATGTAGAAAAGATAATGGCAGGAGAATAATTAAGAGAATAAAGTTTCAGTATAGATAGTTAAATAGATATAAAAAAAGCCTCAACCCATAACAGATTGGGTTGGGGTTTTTTTGTTTCATATAAGATAAAAAGAGGAGTTCAAGTATTAACTGCCGAAATATTATAGTAATAATATTCAAAAAATTATTACAAAAATGTGGGGTGATAATTTTTAAACAGTAGTTCTTGCTGTCTAGAGTAGTCTACACGAGAATATACAGGCCTTTTTTTCATCTTTTATCAAGTAGTGTAATATTTTAGTCAAAGAATAGAGGAGGAAGTAAAAAAATGAAAAAGAAGTTGGGGTTATTTTTAATACTTAATTTATTAACTGTTGTGATTATATTTTCTGGTTTGGGAACTGCACAGGAGGTTTCAACTGTAAAAATAGCAATGAAAACCGAGCCTGCTTCTTTACACCCCATAACCACGCAGGGTACTGAGGTAAATGTTGTTTTAGCACAAATTTCTGACCCGTTATTAAGTGTAGATGAAAAGGGTAACTTTACGACAGAAGGTTCCATTTTAGAGGATTTTAGTATTGAAGAAGATGGAAAAGTATATGTGTTTAGCATTAGAGAAGGTATTACATTTCATAATGGTGAAGTGTTGGATGCAGAAGTATTGAAATTTAATTATGAATCCTGGCTTGATGAAAAACTCGCTTCTCCTTATAGAGCTTACTATACAGTAATTGATGATATAGAAATTGTAGATGATTATACACTGAAAGTAACCTTAAAGAAAGGTGATGTAACATTTTTAAGTTATTGTCAGTTTAACGAACATATTGTTCCTAAACAATATATTGAAGAGGTTGGCTGGGATGGATATGCGCAAAAACCAATTGGAACTGGTCCCTATAAATTTGTAGAATATAACTCTGGACGTAGAATTGTGTTAGAGAAAAATGAAAACTACTGGGGAAAAGAAGTAGACATTGACAGAGTCGAATTTAATTTCTATCCAGAATCAAACTCAGCTGTAATGGCTACTATGACAAAAGAAGTCGACTTTTATTTAGAACCAAATGCTGAGGAATATAAAAGGTTAAAAGATGAGCCAGGTATAGCATCTGCTGAATATAGGAAATTCCAGGATGATAGAATATGTTTCAATAAACGAGAGGATAGTATTTTTAGTGATGCTCGTTTGAGACAAGCTGTTGCTTATGCAATTGATAGAGATGAAATTATTACTTTAACTAGAGGAGACATGGCAGTGCCTGCAGTAGGTCGTATTCCTGACTTCCACCCTGCTACAGCTCCGAATGCCAATGATTATGATTATAATCCCGAAAGAGCAAAGGAATTATTGGCAGAAGCAGGTTATCCTGATGGATTTGAAACTTCCATATATGTAGCTTCAAACCATAAAGATAGAGTCCAGGAAGCACAATTAATTCAACAGCATCTTGCTCAGGTTGGTATTGATTGTGAAGTAGTAGCAATCGAGTGGGGTACTTATCTTGATGTTACTGCAACCGGAGAAGCTCCGATGTTTAGAGAAAGATGGATTACAGGAGGACCATCTCCTTATGATTTTGTAGAATTGTATCATAAAGATTCTTCCTGGAATTCGATCTTTGGAACTTATGATAAACCAGTTGTAAATGAATTGGTTGAAAAATTAGTTACTACAGTAGATAACGAAGAAAGATGGGCTATCTATAGAGAAATACAAGAAATTGTACTTGAAGATGCAGCCTGCTATCCACTTTACTGGCCAATTCAGGGTGCAGTATACAACGATGAACTTAATATTCCTACAGAAAGCTTTACCGCTTTCAATGAATATATTGATATTGAAAACTGGAGCTTTAAATAAATTATAGAAAAATTAGATATAAAAATAAGAAGCCTGCTAAAGAGCAGGCTTCTTATCAGTAAAAAAATTAATTTATGCGGAGGTTTTCACAATGGGTAAAAATACTAAATACAAAGGATATACGGCATATTCCTATTTAGAAGCGAATAAAGATTACAAAAGATTTAAAATGATTTCTCCCCTTGATTGGGTGGAAGATTATTATATTCCTCTTAAAGAGGAGGAAGAAACGAGAGCTCAGAAATTTCTTGAAGATGAAATCAATATTTCATTACATGATCATCCCGCCTTACTACCAGAAAATCTTGATAAAGATTTAGATGCCTATCATAGAGAAGGGCGGGAGTATCTTGCTTATGAAGCATTATCTAAGTCATATTTAGATGCAGTTTTTGATAATATGATGGATGGCGCTTGTACTATTACTTCTAAAAACGGCTGGAAGTGGAGTGATGTTATCTATGATATGGGCATGAGATTTTGTGATCTAGCACATCAAGATTTTATTATAAAATGTGAAAAAGTCCATGATATTATAAAAGCCAAAAAAGAAGGAAAAATTGCTCTGATTCCTTCGGCTGAAGGTGCAGCAATGATTGAAAATGAACTCGATAGAATAGATATTTTATATGGATTGGGTATAAGATTGATGGGCATTACCTATAGTGAGTCCAATGCTTTGGGAACTGGTTTAAAAGAAGATCGTGATGGTGGTCTCACCTCCTTTGGACATAAAGCTGTGGAGCGGATGAATAAGATAGGTATGGCGATAGATTGTTCGCACTGTGGCACACAAACTACACTCGATGTCATCAAGTCCAGTAAGAAACCCATCTTTTTAACTCACATTGGAGTAAATGAGCTCTGGGAATCCAACCGTTTTGCTCCAGATGAAGTGTTTAAAGCCTGTGCTGATAAAGGTGGTGTGATTGGAGTTGAAGCTTCACCTCATACAACATTAACCTATGATGATAGAGTACACACAATTGAGCCGATCATGCAGCATTTTGAATATCTAGTAGATCTGGTCGGTATAGATCATGTAGCTTTTGGACCTGATACCATGTATGGTGACCATGTGGGAATTCATCATGCCTTTGAAGATAAACTTTCTATTAAAGAAACAGAAGGTGCGGCTGATTATAATGAAGTTAAGTATGTAAAAGGTATGGAAAATCCAACTGAAGCTAATATTAATATTGTACGATGGTTGGTTAAACATAATTATAGTGATGAAGATATTAAAAAAATTATTGGCGGTAATGTCTTAAGAGTTTTAAGAGAAGTTTGGTAAAGTTATAAATAGTTGAGGAGGTTTAGTTTTGAAAATAGCATATGTAGTACCAGGTATTATGGATAATCAAGAAATGCAAAGAAGAGAAACTTTGTTAAAAAAATGGGCAGCGATTAATACAGAGGTTAAAGTTTTCGATACTACAGAAGGACCGGCATCAATAGAATCAAGTTATGAAGAATATTTAAGTATCCCAATTACTGCAACAAAAATGTATGAACTTGAAAGTAAGGGTTATGATGCAGCTATTTTAGGTTGTGCAGGTGATCCTGGTTTAGATGCAATGAGGGAAATAACTTCAAAAATGCTGGTGGTAGGGCCAGGGCAAAGCAGCATGCAGATGGCTGTCATGCTTGGTAATCGCTTTTCAGTTTTAACTGTTACAGACAGTACTGTTGCTAATTCTTATGAACTGGCTCATAAGGCGGGAGTTGCAAACAGATTAGCGTCTGTTAAACCACTTAATATTCCTGTTTTAGAATTAGCCAGTGACAAAGAAAAATCTTTGAAAAAAATGATTGAAGCAGGCAGAGAAGCTATAGAAAAAGATAGAGCTGATATATTAGTTTTAGGATGTATGTCAATGGGTTTTCTCAATATAGATAAACAGTTGCAAAAAGAGTTGAAGGTTCCAGTTATTAATCCATCTAAAGTTGGGTTAAAAGCAACAGAAGCTTTAATAGGAGCTGGTTTATTGCACTCTAAAAAAGCCTATATGGTTCCTCCTAAATTAGCAAATGGAAATGTTGATAGTATAGAAAAATTATATGAGAGACTTAATGATTAAAGAATATATATTAAAATAGAAAGGAGCCAACTAAATGTCTCCTCCTGTTTATGATTTAATAATCAAAAATGGTTTTATTATTAATGGAACAGGGAATCCCGGCTTTAATGCTGATCTTGCTGTAAAGGATAATCAAATTGTCCTCATTGCTACCAAAATCAACGGAGGAAGTAAAGAAGTTATAGATGCGGATGGCAAAACAGTTGTACCAGGTTTTATAGATCCTCATGTACATGAGGAATTTATAGCTTTAGAAGATGGTAAATTTGAGGTTTTTCTACGGCAGGGAGTTACCACAATAATAAATGGTAACTGCGGGCACTCTGTTACTCCAGGCAGTTCCCAAAATATATTTGAATATATGTTTAAAAATGGTTTGGTTTCTTCTTTAGAATATTATGCTGACAATAACTGGAACTCTTTAAAAGGGTATATAGATTTAGTTAAAACTAAAGGCTTTAATATAAATATGGGAATCTTATTGGGGCATGGGACTATACGCTGGACTGTAATGGGAGGTTCGAAAGACAGAGCTCCAACTGAACAAGAATATGAATTAATATCAGAGAAAATAAAGGAGGGCCTAGAAGCCGGTGCTCTTGGAATGTCAACCGGACTTGCATATATTCCTAGCCGGTATGCAAATACAGAAGAACTTATTAAAACAGCCCAAGTTTTAAGTAAACATGATGCTATTTATACTTCTCATCTACGCAGTTATCTGGGGGTTTTAGATGCTGTTAAAGAAGCAATTGAAATCGGACAAAAATCAGGAGTAAGAGTACAGGTGTCACATCTAACTCCAACAGTTCCCGAAGCCTTTGATGATATCTTAAAAGCTCGTAAAAGGGGAGTCGAAATTGCGATAGATACAATTCCTAAAAGTAGTGGACACTGTATTAGAAAAGATAGGTTAATACAGTCTATCATGGCTTCAATTTCTGATTTATTTGAAGAAGGAATAAATAATGCTAAAAAAGCTCTTAAAGATAATCAAATGAGAGAGAAAATTAAGGAGAAAGCTCGTATCTTTAGTGAAAATACCAGCCAAATGTATGTTATAAATACTAATAATGGAGAAATAGAAGGAAAAAGTTTAGATGAATTAAGTAAAAAATATAATAAGGGTGCCAAAGATCTATTATTAGATATGCTCATTGATGATAAGTTTGAATTTACCCTCTGGAACGGCGGTTATCGAAAAAAAGCCTTTCCAGGTGATTCTTATCCGGATAATATTGCCAATAATCCTTTAGTAATGGTTGGTTCTGACCGAATCTTTGGAGAAAATGACAACCCATATGTTTGGTATGAACTTTTTCGTACGGGCGCTTTCCCAATCTATTATAATTTGATGAAGAAAAAGAATATTAGAACTGAAGAAATAATTCGAAGATTAACTTCTTTACCCGCACAGCAATTCAGATTAACAAACAGGGGACTTTTAAAGCAAGGAATGGTGGCTGATATATCAATAATAGATTTTGATAAATTTAACTTTCCTGCTGATGAAAAAAGAGGCTATAAAAAGCCATTGGTTTTTGCTGAAGGTGTTGAATTTGTAATAGTTAATGGGAAAATAGTCTTGGATAGAGGTCCCCTTGAAAATATTAAGGCGGGTAGTTTTTTAGGGAGATACGGAACTGAATTATAAAATGGAAAGGAAGAAAAAATGAATAACAAAAATTATTCTGGCTATCGATCCTATCAATATCTCGAACCAGACAAAGATTATAAAGACTTTGAACTTGCCAAAGAAATAAACAGGGTAAAGCCTTATGAGAGCAATCTAAATGAATCTGAAAAAGAAATTATAAAAGATATTTTTGATAACAACCTTATGATTTCAGTTCATGAACATCCTCGTAGACTGCCAAAAGATATCAGTGAGTTAACTGAAATGAATTCCCTGGGTAGAGAATTCACTGGTTATGAAGGACTATCAGTTTCAGGTTTGGATGCTGTTTTTGATAATTTTTTAAATGGTTCTTGTTTTATTACTTCCAAGAACGGTTGGAAATGGAATGATGTTTTATATAATCTGGGCATGAAATACTGTGATGTGGCTCATCAAGATATGTATGTAAGGGCTGAAAGTATTACAGATATTAAACAGGCAAAAGAAAATAAGCAAGTTGCTTTAATACCATCTTTAGAATCTGCTACCATGATTGAAAATGAACTGGATAGATTAGATATATTATATGGTTTTGGAATCAGATGTATGGGTGTAGTTTATAGCGAATCCAATAATTTAGGGACTGGTTTAATAGAAAACAGAGATGCAGGATTAACTAAGTTTGGTGAAAAAGCAGTTGAACGCATGAACAAACTAGGTATGGCAATTGATGTTTCACATGCTAGTGACCAAACCTGTTTGGATGTAATTGAGATAAGTAAAGCACCTATCTTTATTAACCACGCAGGAGCAAGAAGTTTGTGGGATATAAAACGGCTGAAACCCGATGATGTAATCAAAGCTTGTGCTAAGAGAGGTGGAATAATTGGCATTGAAGCTGCTCCACACACTACTATAACTAAAAATCATCCCAGACATAATATTGAATCTTTTATGGAACATTTTGAATATATTGTTGATTTGGTGGGAATTGAGCATGTAGCATTCGGACCTGACACCAATTTTGGTGATCATGTTGGTTTACACAATGAGTTCAGAAAACTGCTTTCAATTGATGAAGAAAAAACAGACAACTCACCAGAACATATTGAAGTCGATTATGTAAACGGGCTTGAGAATCCTTCAGAAAATTTTTATAATATTGTAAAGTGGCTTATCAAACATAACTATTCCAAAGAAGAGATTAAGAAAGTTACTGGGGAAAATGTTGTTCGTCTATTAAAAGAAGTTTGGCGATAAATGAGATCAATATTATCTAATTTAAATATTTATACCTTCAAAACATAAAAAAAAGGATGGGGAAACCCATCCTTTAAATTATAACAATTACCATTTTTATAATTTTGTTATATTATATATTCTAGATTATTTCCTTTAAGATTTTAAACCATTCAACCATTCTGTTTTAAGGTCCTTAAGTGAACTACCTAAAATTTGTTCTACACTTTTCATATCTTCCTTTGAACTTTCTTCAAGTGCAGATATTGTATCGGTTTCTTGTCTTCTAGCTTGATAAAGTTTTAATAATTTTTCTTTTCCATATTTATTTTCAATGAATTTCACAAAAGAACCGGCCAAAGGTGCAAAAGCCCATTTTTCAGCACTACTTTGATAATACCTTTCTGGAAAGTACTCTATGACAGTTTCATATTTATCATCTTGGATTATTTCTTTAGCTAATTTATCAGGACTATTTTTATTGCCGATAAGATCAGCCGGATAATCAGCAAATATTGAACTCAAATAATTCGCCATACCAATATTTAACCAGGGTTTGGGAGTTTCAAAGTCATCTTCATCTAATAGCATCCTGGCGGTCACATGGATATAGGGTGATTGTTTTAAATGGACATGATATAACCTGATTCTACCACCACTGATTATTGCATTTGAATATTGATCTCCACTTTTTATAATATACTCAATTTTACCCATTTCATTAAAATCATATTTTATATAATCTTCTCCTAAGTATTCTTTAAGGTCTCTAATGCCTTGTTCAATCTTAACTGCAGTATTATATATTTCTTCTTTGTTAATATAATCCTTTTCAATATGTAATTCAGCGTGTTTAGTAGTAGCTACTATTTTATTTTCGTTTTCCTGATAATTAAGAACAAAACTATTATCTGCTTGAGCCGGATTGGTAAATAAAGCAGCAGTTAAAAAACACAATAGTATGAGAAAAAATAATTTCTTATATGCTTTCAATTTTCATACCCCCAATGGAAATATTACCTTTTACTCGAATCTCATTAATATAATTTAATAAAATTAGGGTTTCACCTGCAAAAATAAGCTAATAGATCCCATTTTTTACAATAATTTTTACTTATTCTTTTTAATTTTTTTGACTCTAATTAAAAAAGCGTATGGATACAATCCACACGCCTTTATAAGAAGTATTTAATTATCAAAAATTAATTATTCAAGCCGAGATAAATGAAGTTAACTAGCTCTTTTTTGGCTTTGGCATAGTCATAATCTTCATCATATTTGATTCTAACGGTAACTCCGTGGGTGGCATGTAATATTGCACTGGCTATGATTGAAGGATCAACATCACGTACTTTGTTTTTTTCAATTTCATCAGAAATTAGTTCACTAAATGTTGTCTTGAAATTTCTCATATATGATTTAATAATTTCTAATTTCTGTTCATCTTCAATCATGGAAGTATTAATCAAAATTTCGCTAATATTGGGATATTCTTTTAAAAAGTTAAAATGATAATCAAAAAACAAAATGAGTTTATTTTGTAAAGACATATCTTTTTCTTTTAGACTTTTAATTAACTCAATCTTTTCCATTAACTTATCTCGTATTACATAATCTAATATTTCATATTTATCCTTGAAAATATTTTTAACATCAAAGTCTAATTTGTTATTTATCATTTCTATATTTATGTCATTTAAGTTTTTATTTTTAAATAAACCTATAAACTCCTCTGCAATCAAATCTTTCTTATCCATTTCTCACACCTCTAAGATTAGTTGTTGTATATATTATAATATTCTTTAATCAAAATTAATATGAATTATATCACATTAGTTCATTAATTTCTTTAACTGTTCCATATCATTAATTACAATTTTTTTGCGTGAAGTGGAGATAATATCATCTTTTTCAATCGTATTTAAAGTACGGGAAACGGTCTCACGCGTTGTTCCAATCATGTTAGCTAACTCCTGTTGGGTTAAAAAGAGGGCTATCGAGACCTGGTTTTCGCTGTTTTTATTGCCATGTTTTTCAGCTAAATGATAAAGTAGGCTGGCAAGTCTGCTTTTACTGTCTTTAAGACCAAAGTCACGGATACTCTGCTGAGCTCTTCTTAATCTGTAGCTCATCACTTTCATTACTTTTAATGTTATCTGAGGATGGTCTAAAAATATCTTGGATAACTTGTCACTATCAATGGCAAAAAGTTGTACATCTGTTAAAGCAATTGCGGTGGCGGGATAGTTTTCTTTATCAAAAACAATTACTTCAGCTAGGATATCATCTTTTTTAAAGACATTCAGGATCTGTTCATCACCTTCCTGATTCATTTTCAACATC
This sequence comes from uncultured Halanaerobiales bacterium, assembly GCA_964642575.1. Classification (GTDB taxonomy): domain Bacteria; phylum Bacillota; class Halanaerobiia; order Halanaerobiales; family M55B127; genus M55B127. The sequence goes on along the minus strand of CAZXRH010000035.1, from coordinate 7,883 downwards.
TTGACTTTTCCTTTTTTAATTATGTAAATGTAATTTCCCTGCTCACCTTCAAAAAAGATAATTTCATCCTTTTTATATTTTTTTAAGGTAGTAATATTTTCAATTATTTGCAACTCATCTTCATTTAAATGTGAAAAGTAGGGTATCTGGGCAAGGTTTAACATAATTTCACCTCATCTTCGAAGTCACTTTAAATTATACAGGAAAATATAATAAAATAAAAGGAGAGCAAGTTAAAAGGAGGATTATACATGTCAGAAATAATTAATAATAATGAAAAGAGGCGGAAGGCGTTAGCTGAGTTAACAGAGTTTGTTTTGGCTGGTCAAAAAAATCCAGAAATCATAAAAGAGTATAGAGATAAACTTGCAAGTCTTAATCCCAGTGATGTACTTATTGTTGAAGACACTTTGGTTAAAAAAGGTTTAAGTATCGAAAATTTAAAAACACATATCGAAAAGGTTTTAAATATTATAGGACCCACCTTAAAAGAATTTGAATGGGAAAAGCCAATTGAATCTGATCATCCCCTTAATCTATTATTAAAGGAAAATCGAGAATTAGAACAAGTTTTAAAAGAGATAAAAGAGATCACTAAAAAGTTTTTCCTAGAAGATAAAAAGACAGATGAAAAAGATTTAAATAAGTTGAAAAAGAAATTTGCAAAGTTAAGTGAATTTAATATCCATTATATTAAAAAAGAAAACATTCTCTTTCCCTACCTCGAAGAAACATTTAGTTATGAAAAACCGATGGCAGTGATGTGGTCATTACATGATGACATTAGAAAACAGATTAAAGAACTGCAAAAATTAATAGAAAACAATGAAATCAATTCTACTACATTTAAAATGAAGTTTGGTAATCTTTTAAGTTTAATGAATCGAATGGTATTTAAAGAAGAAGAGATCCTTTATCCCGTAACTCATAGAGTTTTAAAAGAAGAGATTTGGGATAAGATATATAATCAATTTTTAGAAGAAGGCTTTTATTATCTCGAAACCAAAGATTTGAAAAAGAAGACAATCAAAGAAAGAACAAAACAAATGGAATCCGGTAAAGTGAAACTACCCACCGGAGAGATCACAGTTGAAAATTTAGAAATTATTTTAAATACCCTTCCAGTAGAAATCACATATGTTGGTCAAGATGATACGGTAAAGTATTTCAGTGGACACAAAGAAAGAATCTTTCCCCGTTCCAAGGCAATTATTGGACGGACTGTCCAGAACTGTCATCCGCCTGAAAGTGTACATATTGTAGAAGAAATTCTTCAAAGCTTTAAAGAAGGAACAAAAGATAAAGAACATTTTCGGATTAAAATGCAAGGTAAATATATTATGATTAACTATTATTCCCTACGGGATGAAGAGGGTGAATATCTTGGTACGATTGAAGTAACCCAAGATATTACTGAGATTAATTCTTATGAGGGAGAAAAGAGACTGCTGGATATGGAGTCATGAGATTCCATCCAGCAGCCTGTTTTTTTAATATAGTATAAAATTATTACTAATGATATTTTAGTCTACATCTGTTAAGAACGCAAACTTACGGCCATAACCAGTTGCTATAGAAAAAATCAAGATAACCAGCATTACCCAGGGATAAAACTGGTTTGTTACTACATCTAAAGTGCTAACTTGAATAGCACCTTCAAAGGGAGCATACATTGAACTCATCATAGAACCAACCACTACCGGAACCATGTATGGTATTAAGTAATTTAAAGTTGTACCAGCACAGTCCATTAGATTAGCTCTGCGATAACCACTAATATTATACTTTTCACCCATTTCATTGGCAATTTCTCCGGTGCCAATAATGGCGGCAGTATTTAAACCTGTCAGAACATTTAAGGAGATAAGGAGTGAGACAATTGATAACTCGGCTGTTCTAACTCCTTTTACAAACTTAGCCATCATATTGATAATTATATCAATACCGCCTCCTTCTTTAAGGAAGTTGATCTGGGCAAAGAGGATAAGAACCACTATGATTGTGGGTACTGCTCCCTGGATACCTTCTAGGATAATACCTCCTGCTCCGAAGGGTTCAGGTACATTAATAATCATATTGGGTGTAATGATACCTGTAAATAAACCAATGATAAGTCCGGTAATAATTCCATAACTTAAGGCTTCAATTAAGTGGTGTTGTCTTACACAAAGATAAACAATTACAATAGGGACTAATAGAAAAAGTAAGCTGACCGGTTCAGGATTACTCACATATTCACTAATTTGATCAGACATCTGACCACCTCTACCGATTAGACTATATAGTATAATTGTAATTAAGGCAGTTGGTATCGAATATTTAAGTCTGCTTTTTACCACTCCACCAATATCCATCCCTTGAGTTGTAGCAGAAGCAATTGTTGTATCTGAAACAGGTGATAGATTATCACCAAAAGCACCCCCAGAAACGATAGCTCCAATGAGTAGAGCTGGATTACTCCCCACTAAATAACCAACCGGATATAGAATAGGACTAACTACAAAGATGGTTCCAACCGAAGTACCGGTTGATAGAGCTACAATACCGGTTAATATAAAGGTAGCGACAACAAATCTACTACCAATTAGGTTCATATTGACCAGATAGGTAGCCAGAGTTTTAACAAGACCACTTTCATTTAAAATTGTACCAGAAATACCGGCTAACATTACAGCTGCTACTAATATCATGGCAACCCTTGAACTAAACCCATCAATAATAACATTGGCAAACTTTTCTTTATCTTTAACAAAAGGCATGATAAAGATTAAGGGTAGTAAAAAGACCACCCAGTATTCGGGAATATTCGCATTTTGTAAAGCTATGTAGACCAAGCCAATTAAAGCCAGTAAAATAGGAACAAAAACCATAAACTTACCACCATAAAACTTTAAGGTATCATTTTCTTTTGTTCTTTCCATTATTAATACTCACTCCTCTCATTCTTTGACCTTAAATAATCTCTCTTTTCTTTAAATCCTTAATAATTTCATTTAGTCCTAATTCTCTTAACTTCTCTTCTTTAGGTAGTCCTGTTTCTACTTCCCAGTTTCTTGCCTTATAATATTCATCTAACATCGGTTCCAATTCTACAATACTTCCGGCTGAATCACCACATTCCTCTGGGAGTGGTTCTTTTAAGAAACGCTCAGGCAGAGTGTCATCTTCACGTCTGATACCTTCTCTGACAATATAGGCTCTTTCTATATTCATAATCCTTTCCGCAGATTGTTGTATTTCAGCCGGGGTAAAATTATATTCGGTCAGATAATTTAATAGTTCGGCTGCTTCTTTAAAAGAGATGATTTCCATATTGACTAATGTATTCTTACAGGCTTCCAGACAGTCGGCTAATACACAGCGTTCTTCATAGAATTTAACAACATTTCCTTTACCTTTATATTCAAGGCGAAAAGCAGCTTCGGGATGACCAAATCTTTTCTTACCTGCCTCTGCATCTTCACTAAATTCAAACCATGGTTCACTGCGTAGATGATCGCCACCTCTAGTTGCAACTGCAACTCCGAGCCCATAACCCTTTATACCACGGGGATCTGCCTGAAAGATTTCTAAGCCCTTTACATGCATGGCAAGTTTTTTAGTGTCTTTACCAATCCTTTCAGCTGCTTTTAGGACCCCATCAGCTAATATATCACCAAAACCGGTCCGGTCTTTTATCTTTTCAATAAGTTCAAAGACAGCTTCACTGTTGCCAAAAACCGGTTCTAGACCATCAACTTCCGCTTTGCTTAAAATACCTTTTTCATAAATTTCCATAGTAAAGGCTATACATTCTGAGGTAGTAATCACATCTAAACCATAACGGTTACATAGATCTACTGCGTGTAAAGCATCTTCTATATTAGAAACTCCTACTCGAGAAGAAAATCCGGCTAATCCTTCAAATTCAGGACCTTCACTTTTGAGTCCGGCATGTTTACCTTCCGTAATTTCAAAATAGCGGCTACAGGGGATTGTACAAGCAAAACAGCCTTTTTCTTTTTTCTTATAGTTTTCTTCTAAATACTCTCCACTTACCTGGTCAGCTTCTGCAAAGTAGCCGGTCTGGAAATGATTAGTAGCAAGACAGCCCAATTCATTTAAGGAAGACACTAATTGAGTAGTTCCTAATCTTGTTCTTGTTTCATATTCAGAGTGATTTTTAATTTCTTGGTCCATTTTATCGATTAAATTTTTAAAATTTACAGGTTCTTTAGCACCTAAATCCATGGTTCCTCTAACGGCAATGGCTTTAATGTTTTTACTGGCTAGAACCAAACCCATCCCTGTTCTGGCAGCAGCCCGAACCATATTACAAAAGATACCGGAGTATTTAACACCATTTTCTGCAGCTGGGCCGATAGCAGCAATTTGAGTTCTACTGTCCCCCAGTTCTTTTTTTATTTTTTCCTGGGTCTTAAAAGTATCTAATTGCCTTAAATGTTCAGCTGATCTAATTTCAGCTTCACCATCTTTTATATATATATAAGAAAGTTTGTCTGCCCTACCTTCTATAATTATTTGGTCAAAACCAGCAAACTTAATTTCAGGACCTAAAAAGCCGCCCGTATTAGAGTCTCCCAAAATATTGGTTTGGGGTGATTTGGCAGTAAAGTTAACTCGCGCTGCCCCGGGAAACAAAGTACCGGTTAAAGGGCCAACCCCGATAAACATCTTATTGTCCTCACTTAAGGGTTCAACTTCAGGTGGTACTTCCTCATATAGGCGGCGGACATTTAAGCCGCGTCCTCCTAAATAGTCTTTTAAAAATTCTTCACCCAGAGGTTCTTTTTTTATAGTGCGTTCAGTCAGATTTATTCTGAGAGCTTGATTACAGTAACCGTAGTTCATCAGTTTCGCCCTCCTATATTATCAAATTTTAAAGCGTTGGTAGGACATCTTTTTACACATTCTATTTCTCCATCACATAAATCACAAATTAAAGCAGTGTCATTTTCAGTAAAGGAGATAGCATCAAAAGGACAGGCCTCAGCACATTTATAACAACCGATACAGACTGCTTCATCGACTAAAATTGCATTTGAGTTGCAATCTCTGCTTAAAGCATCTACTGGACAGGCCTTAACACAGGGAGCATCACCACATTGCCGGCAGACATAGGGGATATCTTCTCCTTCGATTTCATTTTTATTAATTTTAATCCGAGCTCTTTCTCCATTAAAACTTTTGGTATGTACAAAAGCACAGACTGTTTCACAGGCTCGACAGCCTGTACAGGCCTCAGGGTCAACCTGAATCCGGGCAGGTATTTCAACGTTCTCTTCTAGGGGTTTACCGGTTTTGGGATCTAAGCGGTCAATACGAAAGATTACTCTTCCATTTGGATCCGGACAGGTAAATCTTTTAGTATGTGGTATCCAGTCATTTTCTTCGTTGATTTCTCTCTCTTTAGCAGGTAAAACCGGCATTAAGCTCTGTAAAGCCCAGAGGCACATATGTTTATTATCAGGGATTTTGATCTTACCTCCGCTTACTGTGAAATAGTCGCCTACTTCCATTGGTAGGTCACAGAAACCTTCAATTTCTTCTACAACAATTTTTAAATCATACATAAAAATACTCCTTTCTCAGTATAGAAATATTTATTAAATTAAAAAAAGGTGGCAGCACGCAATAAAAAAATCCTTCATCCCAATAGGGACGAAAGATTAATAATTCCGTGTTGCCACCCTTGTTAGTTAATTAACTTAACTCACTTTGTTAAAAACCATCTTAATTAGATGATTTTTATTTACTGTTAACGGGTAAAAACCGGCGATAGGATACTTTATCTATTAAAATAGATAGTTCCCCCTGCTTCTCACAAGGCCATTCACTTTATAAGTTTATTACCGAATTCTCAGCAATGTCGGCTCTCTGTAAATGAAACTATAAAGTTACTCTTCTTGGTCAAAGAATTTTTAATTTATTTTATTGTCTTTAATTTTACCACTGTGTGAAAGTTATGTCAAGAAAAATTTTCCATAAAATCCTTGACATTCAATGAAAGGTTATATATAATTATCAGCAATAAATTCAAATAATAAAAACTAAGACTGGGGAAGAAGTAAGCTTAAGGCCGAAATACACCCCTGAGTTGCCGGTTGAAATATTAGTAGGCTAGGCCGTTATCCAACGTTATCTGGTGAGAGAGTGTTAGCTCTCAAGAGAGTTATTCTAATCCCTTTTGGGTTAGAATTAATTCAGGTGGTACCGCGATCATAAGTCGTCCTGATATAGGGGCGGCTTTTTTTAATTTTAGATAAGTTTTTATTATTTGGCAAAAAATAAGGAGGAGTAAAAAAATGAGAAGAGAGAAAATTTCCTTTTTCACAGCTGTTTTGCCGATTATTGTCTTATTATTAACAGGTGCTTTTTCTGTATTTTACTGGAAGGTAGGAATGATTGTTCCCTTGCTTAGTGGAGTAGTGACAACCGGAATTATTGGCTTTGTACATAACTTTAAATGGGAAGAACTGCAGGAAGGTTTAAAAGACGGGGTTGCTAATGCATTACCCGCAATTTTTATTCTTTTAATTGTAGGTTCTATCATTGGAACCTGGATTTTAAGTGGAACTATCCCAGCAATGATCTTTTATGGGCTTAAGTTTTTAAACCCCTCACTATTTGTACCATTAGCTGCTCTCATTACAGCAATTGTATCAACCACTTTAGGAACTTCCTTTACTTCAATTGCAACTGTGGGCATTGCCTTAATTGCAGTTGGCAATGCAATGGGTTTTGCAACTCCCCTGACAGCGGCAGCCATCATCTCAGGTGCGTTTTTTGGTGATAAACTATCACCACTTTCCGATACGACCAATATTGCAGCTGCCATGGCGGAGTGTAAGCTTTTTGAGCATGTGGGTCATATGCTTTGGGATACCATTCCCGCTTTTGTTATTTCACTGATAATCTATTGGGGAGTGGGTCAGTCTCAGATGAGTGGTGGATTTGAAGGAACCGAACAGATTAATTCTTTAATGCAGGGGCTTGATAGTTTATTCAATATTACACCGTTACTATTTGTTTTACCTTTAATTACAATTTTTCTGGCTGTTAGAAAAACACCAGCTATTCCAGCTCTACTTTCAATGTCAGTTTTAGGTGGTATTTTTGCCATGGCCTTTCAGGGAGCTAGCTTGGTTCAGGTTTTGGGGTCATTTACCTCTGGCTTTAAAAGTAGTAGCGAGTTTGAAATGATCAACAGTCTGCTTTCTAAAGGTGGAGTCACTTCAATGGGCGGTACCATAATACTATTAATTACAGCCGCTGCTCTGGGTGGAATCATGCAGAAGGTAGGTATTTTAGATATCATATTAGAAAAAATGTTGAATTGGATAAACAGCAAAAGAAAAATGCTGGTTACCTCGTTGGCTACTTCCTTTTTAATAGGTTTAAGTACAGGTGCCCAGGTGCTGGCCATTATTATTCCTGCTAAAATGTTTGCTAGTACATTCCGCAAGATGGGACTGCATACTAAAAATTTAAGCCGGAATGTAGAGGCAGGGGGAACAGTTGGTATAACCCTGGTTCCCTGGAGTGTACCAGCTATCTTTGCTGCTAATATGCTGGGAGCTCAACCGGCTCAATTTATACCATTTCTATTTTTCCCTATGTTGGTAATATTAATAAATGCTTTCTATGGTCTAACCGAAATATCAATTGCAGAAGTGGCTGTTGAAAATACTGATGAAAAGATGAGGAGAGATGCATAATGTCTGATATTTTAATAAAAGTACTAGGTACAGCCCAGGATGGGGGTTATCCCCAACCGGGCTGTAACTGCCCTAATTGTAAGCAGGTCCGTAAAGATAAAAGCTTAATTAGATATCCTGCTTCAATTGCTGGATCATCACAACGGACTTTGATTTTATAGTGCA
>CAZXRH010000034.1:0-17898 GCA_964642575.1 uncultured Halanaerobiales bacterium | reverse complement strand
TCCGGATAGAGGTAAGATTTATGATAAAAACGGCAAGGAACTGGCTGTGAGTATTGAAAGCAAAACAGTAGTGGGTTTGCCTAAACAGGTTAAAAACCCAACTCAAACAGCCGGACAACTTGCCGATATTTTGTCTATAGAGCATAATACTTTATTAAATAGATTACAAAGGGACGCTTATGCGGTCTATCTTGAAAGAAAAATATCAGATAAAAAAGTATCACAAATAAGACAGTTAAATTTAGATGGTATTACCTTTATAGATGAAAGTAAAAGAATTTATCCTAAAGATAAACTGGCCAGTCAACTCTTAGGTTTTGTTGGAGTTGATGGAAATGGATTAGAGGGTATTGAATTAACCTATAATAAATATCTTACAGGTAATGCTGGACGTATATTAACTGAACGTGATGCATCCGGACAGATGATACCGGAAAGTATAATTGATTACATACCAGAAGAAAATGGTAGTAATATTTATTTAACTATCAATGAAGCTATTCAGCATAGTTCAGAGCGTGAATTAGCTGCTGCAGCTGATAAATATCAGGCAGCAGGGGGAACCATCATAATAATGGAGCCCAAAACCGGAAACATCCTTTCCATGGCAAATTACCCCACCTATGATCCCAATCATTTCTCTAAATACCAACAAAAATACTGGCGTAACCGAGCAATAACTGATAACTATGAGCCGGGTTCTACCTTTAAAATAATAACTGCTGCTTCTGCAATAGAAGAGGGAGTAGTTAATAAAAATGATATGTTTTATGATTCAGGTCATGTAAAGGTAGAAAGAGAGTTTATAGATTGCTGGGAAGAAGAGGGACATGGAACAGAACGCTTTGCTCAGGTTGTTCAGAATTCTTGTAACCCGGGTTTTGTCCAGGTTGGTCTAAGAATGGGTAAAGATTCCTTTTTTAAATACATAGATGCTTTTGGCTTTGGACAAAAAACCGAAATTGAACTACCCGGGGAAGCGATTGGTTTAATACCTGATTATAATCAGGTCGGTGATATTGAATTAGCCACCATTTCATTTGGACGTGGTATTTCTGTAACACCTATTCAATTAGTTACAGCAGTATCTGCAGTAGCTAATGATGGGGTTTTAATGAAACCTAATTTTGTTGATAAAATAACCAATCAAAAAGGTAAAGTTGAGAAAAAAGTAACACCTACTCAGGTCAGGCGGGTAGTATCATCTAAAACGGCAAATAAAACCTTAAATCTATTAGAAAATGTAGTAAGTAATGGTACAGGTGTAAATGCCTATATTGAAGGTTATAGAGTAGGTGGTAAAACCGGGACAGCGCAATACTATAACCAAGATAAATATGATTCATCCTTTATAGGGATATTTCCGGTCAATAATCCTCAGTTTGTAGTTTTAGTAGTACTTTATGGTATTGAAGGAAACACCTATTATGCAAGTCAAACTGCGGCACCATTATTTAAAAGAATAGCGCATGATTTAATTAGATACTATAAACTTCCTGCTCAGGAGAAACAACCAGAAATACCACCCGAAGAGACCTTTAAATTAGCTGATTATACTAAAGAAAATATTTATGAGGTTAAAAATACATTGAAAAACAATGGTTTACAATATAAAATTATTGGCAGTGGTAATAAAATAATAAGTCAAAATCCTAAACCTAATTCAACAGTTTACAAAAACTCAACAGTGTTTTTGTTTACTGAAAAAAGTGAAAGAATTAAAGCTAGTTATAAAAAGATGACACCTGATTTTAGAGGTATGAAAGCTGAAGATGCTCGTAATTTAGCCGAAAAAATAGGGATTAACTTAAAGTTTCAAGGACAATCAGGTCAAGTAGTTGGACAAAGTATAGAACCCGGTATTAGAATAACCGATGAAGAGTCAGTTATACTTAAATTAAAAGGGTGATGAAAACTAATGGACTTAGCTAAAATAATAAACGGTTTAGAAATAGAATATATAAAAGGGGAAAAAGCCCTTGAAATAAATGAAATAAGATATGATTCTCGCGATGTTGAAAAAGGAGATCTTTTCATTTGTATTCAGGGATTTAAAACTGATGGTCACAAATATATTGATGATGTTATAGATAAAGAGGCTAATGTGGTTGTGATTGATAAAGAACTAGATAGTTATGACAATAGTATTACTTATATAAAAGTTGCTGACAGCCGTAAAGCAATGGCTGTACTTGCCAAAAATTTCTTTGAAAATCCCTTAAAGGAAATTGATTTAATAGGGGTTACCGGCACTAATGGCAAGACAACAACAACTTATCTAATCAAAGAGATTTTAAATCAAAGTGGATATAAGACTGGTTTGATCGGTACTATAGAAGTTTTTAATGGAGAAGAAAGTATTAATGCGTCTCGAACCACACCCGAATCATTAGATATCTATCGCTATGTAGCTAAAATGAGAGAAAAAGGGGTAAAATATACCGTTATGGAAGTGTCCTCCCATGCACTTGCTTTAAATAGAGTAGATACTATGGATTTTAAAGCTGCTGTTTTTACAAACCTTACCCAGGATCATTTAGATTATCATAAAACAATGGACCGCTATGCAACTGAAAAGGTCAAATTATTTAAGAAATTAAAAAGTGATGGTACAGCTATCATTAATAATGATGATAACTATGCCCAACTTTTTAAGGATACTACTCAACAAGATATAATAACTTATGGAATAGAAAAAGAATCTGAATTACAACCAAATGAAATAGAACTTTCACTAGAAGGGGTTAAATTTAACCTCAATGATTTCAAATATAATTTAAATTTAACTGGAAAGTTTAATATTTACAATAGTTTAGCTGCTGTAGGAGTGGCTAAAAGCCTTGGAATAAAAGAAGATTTAATTAAAAAATCTTTAGAAGGTATTGAAGGGATTCCCGGCCGTTTTGAGACAATCAATCGGGGCCAGGACTTTACTGTGATTGTAGACTATGCCCATACTCCGGATAGTATGATTAATGTTCTAAGAGCTGTTCAGCACTTTGAACATAATGATATTATTGTTGTATTTGGCTGTGGTGGGGAAAGAGATAAAAAGAAAAGACCGATCATGGGTGAAATCGCGGTACAATATAGTGATTATGTTGTAGTTACAACAGATAACCCACGTTCAGAAGTTCCAGAAACTATTATCGAAGAAATTGTAGAGGGTATCAAAGAAAGTGAATATAGTACACCTTATACAATAGAGGTAGAAAGAGAAGATGCCATCTATGAAGCCGTGGGTAAAGCAAAAAAGGGAGATGTAGTGGTCATTATTGGTAAAGGCCATGAAACTTATCAGGTTTTTGCTGATAAAACTATTGATTTTAATGATAAAGCGGTGGCAAAAGCTGCTATCCAAAAAAAGTTGAGTGATATATAAAATGTTTGGATATAAAGTTAAAGAAATTATAAAAGCAACCAATGGAAGATTAATTAAAGGTAACCGGGAACAGTTTCTTAAAGGAGTTTCTACAGATACCAGGAAATTAAATGATGAAGATATCTTTATTGCTTTAAAAGGTGAAAACTTTGATGCACACAATTTTATAGATGAGAAACTAATTAAGCAAGTAAAAGCGATTATTGTCGAAAAGGATATAAAAACAACTGCTGATAATGTTATTTTAGTTAAGGATACTACAAAAGCCTTACAGGATATGGCAAAATATCATAGGGCAAATCATAAAGGAGTAAAGGTTATTGGTATTACAGGCAGTTCTGGTAAAACTTCTACTAAAGATATATTATATAATTTGTTAAAGGAAAAATATCATGTTAAGAAAAATGAGGGAAATTTAAATAATCATATTGGAGTTCCCTTAACTTTGTTTCGAATGAATGGAGATGAAGATTTTTTTATTGTTGAAATGGGAATGAGCCATCAGGGCGAGATAAAAGTATTAGCTGATATTGCTGACCCTCAAATTGGTTTGATAACTAATGTTGGGAGGGCACATATAGAATTTTTTGATTCGGTTGAAGGGATTGCTAAAACTAAAGGTGAACTTATTGAAGCCCTAGAAACGGGTGATATGGCTGTCCTTAATTATGATAATAGGTATACTGATATCTTAAAAAATATGGCAGTAAAAGGAGTAGACATCAAATACTTTGGATTTGATAAAAAAGCAGATTATAGTATTGTTGAGTATGATTATAAAAAAGATGGTATGAGTTTTAAAATAAGCTCTGAAGATAGAGAAGTTAACTTAAAAACGAATCTTATAGGAGAATACAATTTATATAATATAGCATCTGCCGTAACAGCGGCACGATTAGTTAATTTAGAATGGAGTTTCATAAAAAAAGCTTTAAAAAATATTACTCTAACAGGCTTAAGATCAGAAATTAAAGAAATAGATGAGATTATTTTTATAAATGATTGTTATAATGCGAATCCACTTTCAATGAAAAACGCCATTAAGATGTTACATTATATTGAGGGTGGTCATAAAATAGCTGTATTGGGTGATATGCTTGAATTGGGAGATATTCAAAAAGAAGCTCATCGGGAAATAGGTCAATATGTAGTCAAAAAAAATATTGATTATTTGATTACTACCGGCCCTCTTGGTCAGTACATTGCTGACGGAGCCCGTGAAAATGGTATGAATACCACCAATATTTTTTATATAGAAGATAAACACAAAATCAGTAATAAACTAAAATCAATTACTAAACCTCAAGATATAATTTTAATTAAAGGTTCACGTGGCATGAAAATGGAAGTTATTTATCAAGATTTTAGCAAGGATAAGGGATGATATAATGTCATATATTTTAGAATCTATAATATTTTTCACATTACCTCTTTTATGGGTTTTAATTTTGACACCATATTTTATAAAAGTTCTTAATAAAAATGATGTGGGGCAAAATATTAGAGAAGAAGGACCTGATTCTCATTATGAAAAAGAAGGTATCCCTACAATGGGCGGTATTTTGTTAGTTACCGGAATCATCTTACCTATTTTAGCTACTTTCTCTTTTTCTATTGATAATATAATTTTTATTGTAATTTTATGTTCTACTGCAATAATTGGATTTAGTGATGACTTTATTAAAGTTAGTAAAGAAAGGTCTTTGGGACTCACCGCAAGACAAAAGATTTTTTTACAGTTTATCATTGGATTGGTATTAGGGTTATATGTTTATTTTTATATACCTCAGGCTCGCTATTTACTAATACCCTTTTTGAAAATAAATGTCAATATTGGAGCATATACAATACCAATTATCATCTTGACATATCTATCAACAGTTAATGCAGTTAATTTAACGGATGGTCTAGACGGACTAGCCTCATCAATTACGACAGTTGTGACCTTAACTTTATTTATTATTTTAAGTTTTTTACCTTACAAGGAAGTTGGCCTTCTTACTTTAGCAGTAGCTGGTGCTAGTGTTGGGTTTTTATGGTATAATGCAAGGCCAGCTGAAATCTTTATGGGAGATGTAGGTTCTTTAAGTCTGGGAGCTGCTCTGGCAGTTCTTTTTTCATATACCGGCCTGGAAGTAGTTTTAATCTTTGTGGGCGGTATTTATGTGATTGAAGCGTTATCTGTTATTATTCAGGTTCTATATTATAGACTAACAAATGGTAAAAGAGTATTTTTAATGTCTCCTTTACATCATCATTATGAATTAAAAGGTATAAGTGAAAGTAAGATTGTATATAGATTTACAATAGTGTCGATTCTTTTTTCAGTATTGAGTATAATAATAACAATTTAGGGGAATACATATGGAAAATTTTATTAACAAAACAATAACTATAATAGGATTAAGTGAAAGAACAGGCCTGGCAGTTGCTGAGAAAATGATTGACATGGGTGCTGAAGTAATTATCAGTGATATTAAAACAAAAGAAGAATTAAAGCCCCAATTGTCTATTTTAGATAAATTTGATAACATTAAATATGATTTAGGTAGACACAGTGATAAAATATTAAAAACAGATCTTATTGTTTTAAGTCCAGGAGTTCCAATTGATCTAGCCATCTTAAAAAAGGCTGAACAGCAAAATATTGAAATAATAAGTGAGATTGAATTGGCATATAGATTAACAGATGCTAATATAATAGGAATCACAGGTACTAATGGCAAGACAACGGTAACCTCTCTAACCGGTCATATTTTAAAACAAAATTTGGATTGTAAAGTAAGGGTAGCGGGTAATATTGGAGCTCCCTTAATCGCTGAAATTGATAATCTAGGAGAAAATGATTGGTTAGTAGTAGAGTTAAGTTCCTTTCAATTGGAGAAAATTAGGGATTTCAAACCTGAAATTAGCGTGTTTTTAAATTTTTCACCTGACCATCTTGATAGACACAAAACGGTTAAAAATTATTGGAATGCTAAATGGAGAATTTTTGAAAATCAAAATTCTGATGATATTGCAGTAATTAATTTTGATGATCAATATTTGAGAAATAATTATAAAAAAATAAAGGCAAATACATACAAAGTTACAAAAGAAAGAGAGATCGATCAAGGTGTTTACTATAATGAGGAAAAAATTTATCAAATTGATCCCAAACTAGCAAATAAAACTGAAATCTTAAAGACAAATGTTATACCATTAATTGGGACTCATAATATTACTAACACCGCTTTTGCAGCATTAATTGCTCGTTTATTTAATATCAAAAAAGAAGCTATTCGAGAATCAGTTGAAAGTTATAAAGCCTTTGCCCATCGCTTAGAAGTGATCTATGACAAAGAATATAAAATTATTGATGATTCTAAAGCAACTAATCCTCATGCAGCTGTTAATGCAATGCGTTCTATAGAAATGCCCTTGATTTTAATTGCTGGTGGACAAGATAGAGAAGCTGATTTTGCTGATTTTGCATATGCAGTTAAGCAGAGGATTAAAAAAATAATATTGTTTGGAGAAACAAAGTTAGATATTAAAGAGGAATTAGATAAATTAAATTATAATAATTATGTAATTGTTGAAAACATGCAGGAAGCTGTTAAAGATTCCTTTAAAGATATAAAAAGAGGCGATACTCTTTTATTATCTCCTGGATGTCCGAGCTGGGATATGTATGAAAGCTATAAAAAACGCGGATTGGAATTTCAAAATGAGGTACATAAGTATTTAAAATGAGTTAAAAGAAGGTGACCTTGATGAACAAGAACTCTACTGATTTTATACTGTTATTTGCCGTCTTAACCCTTTTAGCAATTGGTATTATAATGATATTTAGTGCTAG
Organism: uncultured Halanaerobiales bacterium; assembly: GCA_964642575.1. Classification (GTDB taxonomy): domain Bacteria; phylum Bacillota; class Halanaerobiia; order Halanaerobiales; family M55B127; genus M55B127. The sequence goes on along the minus strand of CAZXRH010000034.1, from coordinate 10,675 downwards.
TTCAATTAGAGGGGAAGAACTTTTTAATGACAGTTACCATTTTTTAAAAAGACAGATTGTTTTCGCCGGGATTGGCCTTGTTGCTATGTTGATAGTGATGAATGTTGATTATCATATATTTAAAAAATATGCTAAATTTATTATCCTATTTGCCATTATCCTGTTAGCAATTGTATTAATACCCGGCATTGGTAAAAAAGTTGGTGGTTCTCGCCGTTGGTTAGGTATTGCGGGTTTAGGCGGACAGCCTTCTGAGGTTGCCAAATTAGCTTTAGTTATTTATATAGCTCAATTTTATACTAGAAAGAATAGTCTAATTAAAAATTTTAAAAAAGGTGTATTGCCGATTTTGATTGTAACAGGCATTATTTTTGGATTAGTATTAATAGAGCCTGATTTAGGTACTGCAACATTAATTTTAGCAATTGCCTTTATAATGCTTTTTGCAAATGGTGCCAAAATATGGCATCTGGTTGGTCTGGGAGTGGTCAGTGTTCCAGCTGTTTTTTACTTTATAATATCAGCTCCCTATAGAAAAGAACGTTTTTTAGCTTTTCTAGACCCCTGGTCTGATCCTTTAGATACAGGTTATCATATTATCCAATCTTTGCTTGCTCTTGGTTCAGGTGGTTTGTTTGGAGTGGGTTTAGGTAACAGCCACCAGAAGTTTTTATATTTACCGGAACCGGGCACTGATTTTATTTTTGCTATTATAGGAGAAGAACTGGGCTTTTTAGCTACCCTACTCGTTATATTACTTTATTTAGTAATTGCTTGGAAAGGATTAAAAATTAGCTATAACACCCAGGATAGATTTGGTTCTATCCTTGCAATGGGTATTACAGTAATGATTGTTGTACAGGCTATGCTAAATATTGCAGTTGTGACATCTTCAATGCCAATAACTGGTATAACACTGCCCTTTATTAGTTATGGTGGTAGTTCACTGGTCCTATTTCTTTTTTCAGTCGGAATTTTACTCAGTATTTCAAAAAGACAAGAAACTTAGGTGATATAAAAATGAAAGCTCTTATTACAGGGGGCGGTACAGGAGGTCATATTTATCCTGCTTTATCAGTTGCCGATAAACTATCAGAAAAAGACTGGGAAATTGAATATGTTGGTAATACAGATAGTTTAGAAGAAGATATCATAGATGGTACAGATTATGAATTTCATTCAGTCCAGGTTTTACCTTTACCCCGTAGTCTAAATTTTGATCTTTTTAAATCAATATTTATCAGTTTAAAAGCTGTTATTACTTCCTATAAATTAATAAAAAAGATTAAGCCGGATGTGGTTTTTGGTACAGGGGGTTATGTTACTGGACCCGTATTATTAGCTGCCTATTTGAACCGAATTCCTACTGTAATCCATGAACAAAACATCTACCCAGGTATAACAAACAAATTGTTAGCCTTTTTTGTTAATAAGATTGCTGTCAACAATATTGAAGCAGCTAGATACTTTACAGGTAAAGCTAAAAATAAGATTATTGAAACCGGTAATCCAATTCGTAGTGAGATTATCAATACTAGCAAAGAAGAGGGTATTAAAAAATTAGGCTTAAAAGATGAATATAAAACCCTTTTTATTATGGGAGGAAGTCAGGGTTCGGAAACTATTAATAAGGCATTAGTCGATGCTATTGATGATGTTATGAATATTGATAAATTACAGATCATTTTAATTACTGGTAAAAACAATTATGAAGATGTAGTAAATCAATTAAAAGATAAAACAAAAAAATATGAAAAAAGATTAATGATAATGCCCTATCTTAATAATATAGAATGGGCTTATGCAGCAGCAGATTTAATTATATATAGAGCAGGTGCAACCGGTATTGCCGAAATAACCGGACGCGGTCTTCCCGCCATTCTTATTCCATTTCCTTATTCTGCTGAAGGCCATCAGAAAGTTAACGCGAAGTTCATGGAAGAAAATGGTGCTGCTGTTATGGTGGATGATGAAAAATTTGATGGAGATGTCCTTTTTAAATTAGTTAATGAAATATTTGCAGATGAAAAACGCCTTAGTGAAATGGGTAAAAAAAGTAAAAAATTATCTAAACTCAAGGCCAGCCAGAACATTGTAGAAATTATTGAAAACCAGGTAAGGGAGGAATAGATTTGAACTTTACAAAGGTCCATATTATTGGTATTGGTGGAATATCAATGAGTGGTATTGCAAAAATATTATTAAAAAGAAGCTGTCAGGTTTCTGGTTCAGATATTAAAGAAAATGAGCAGGTTAAATTATTAAAAGATTTAGGAGCTGATGTCTATATAGGTCATCAAGCTAATAATATTAAACAAGTTGATGCTGTAGTATATACAAATGCTGTAGATGAAGATAATATTGAACTTGTTACTGCTCGAGAAAAAGGTATTAAAATATTTAAAAGAGCAGAATTTATAGCAGAACTTTTTAAAGATAAAGATACAATTGCAATTACCGGGACCCATGGTAAAACTACGACTACCTCAATGTTAGCCACAATATTTGTAAATGCCACCCGAGAACCTTCTGTAATGGTAGGAGGCAATTTAGATTTAATAGATGGAAATATCAAAAGTGGTAAAGGAAAATATTTTATCACGGAATCAGATGAAAGTGATGGTTCCTTAACATTTTTTGATCCCTATTATGCAGTTTTAACTAATATAGAATGGGATCACTTCAATTACTATAAGAGTAAAAAAGACTTAATTAAAAAATTTCAAGAATTTATTAATAAAATTCCAAAAAGAGGTTCTCTTCTATTATGGGGAGAAATATTAAGTGATTATCCCAATCTTTTACCAAATGACATTGAATTCTTTACTTTTGGTTTTAAAGATGAAAACTATCAGGCTCGTGATATTAATCTAGATAAATTCAAAAGCAGTTTTAAATTATATAAAGATGATGAATATATAGACAGGATTGAACTAAATGTGCCTGGACGACACAATATATTGAATGCGTTAGCAGCTTTTGGGGTTAGTGATCAAGCAGGATTAAATAAAGATGAGATCATTAAGGGATTAAAGCACTATAAAGGTGTAAAAAGGAGATTTGAAAAAAAGGGTGTCTATCAGGGTGCTTTAGTAGTTGATGATTATGCCCATCATCCCACTGAAATAATTAATACAATAGAAACTGCAAAAGGTACAGATCCTGCCAAACTGTATGTAGTATTTCAACCCCATAGATATAGCCGGACTCAAAATTTAATGGAAGAATTCAGCCGTAGTTTTGATAATGTGGATCAACTAATCTTAACAGATATTTATTCTGCCAGTGAAGAGCCCATTGAAGGAGTAAGCTCTAAAAAGCTTTTTAAATTAATTAAAAAACACAAAAAAGAAAACAGCCTTGATATTAAGTTGAACTATTTAAGTGAATTTAATGAAATCATAAGTTACCTTAAAAATAATCTATCTAAAGATGATCTTTTAATTACTATTGGTGCAGGCAATGTCCATGAAATAGGGGAAGCATTGGTTGGTGAGCAGAGTGAAGAATAAACTATCAATATTCATTATATTAATAGTTTTAGTGTTTACTTCTTTAGCAGCCTATGCCTATTACAGTCCTCAGCTTGAGATTAAAACTATTAAGTTAAGAGGTGTGGAAACATATGATGAAAACCTCATAATTTCTTTTGCAGAACAATATATAGGTCAAAATATAATATATCTAAAAAAGGATCAAATTGAAAGAAAGCTGACCGATGTTAAATACATCAAAAATGCACAATTTAAACGAGTCTTACCCGGGACAGCCCTTTTTACTATTGAGGAGAGTGTGCCCTTTTTTAGATATATTAAAGATGGCCAATATTACTATATAGATAAAAAAGGACATATCTATACACAACAAGAACTACAGAGAAAGATCTTATTACCCGTATTAACTGGTTTTCCAATTAATGAGGGAACTGAAAAGATTAATTTCGATAAAGAAATGAGAGATTTTATTAAATATTTGCATGAGTATATGCAAGAAGAAGCGGAAGTTCCTCAATATATTGAATTTGATGGTAGAAATATAACTTTAAAATTTGCCGACAAGTATGATATTATACTAGGAGAATTAGAAGATATTGAAGAAAAATTTAGAGTCTTAAAAAATATCACTGACCAGATTGAAAATAAAGACTATCAAGTTAGATATGTAGATATAACTATCTATAATAAACCCGTATTGAAATTAAAACAATGATTAATTATAAGAGGAAAATAATAACTTACGTTGAATATTTGTAATAATGTGCCTATAATATTTGATTTCAAATATATTATTTTTTTAAAGAGAGAGGAGGCAAAATATTTGTGAGTAGTCGTAAAATAGTATCAGGCCTAGATATTGGTACAACTAAAATTTGCACTATAATAGCAGAGGTTACATCCGATGAGGAATTTGAAATAATAGGAATTGGATTTTCGCCCTCCAAAGGTTTAAAAAAGGGGGTTGTTGTAGATATAGATAAGGCCAGTAATGCAATTAGGGAGTCGATTAATAAGGCTCAAATAATGGCAGGCGTAGAAGTTGATTCTGCCTTTATCGGTATTGCTGGTTCACATATTTCTTCTATAAATAATCATGGGGTAGTAGCTGTTTCAGGTGATGAAAAAGAAATCACCAAAAATGATATTGATCGTGTTATGGAAGCAGCTCAGATAATTTCACTCCCGGCGGAAGAAGAAATCATCCATGTGATCCCACGTGAATTTATTGTAGATGGGTATAAAGGTATAAAAGACCCATTGGGAATGTCAGGAGTCCGTCTAGAGGTAGAAACTCATATTGTAAAGGGTTCATCTACTTCTATTCAAAACCTTGTTAAAAGCGTTATACGCGCTGGTATTGAAGTTGATGATATTGTATTAGAACCACTGGCTTCCAGTAAATCGGTTCTGACTGAAGATGAAAAAGAATTAGGAGTAATATTAGTTGATATTGGAGGTGGAACCACTGATATTGTAGTTTTTCATGAAGGAAGTATTGTTGCTACATATGTATTACCGGTGGGGGGCAATCATGTGACTCATGATATTGCCATTGGTTTAAGAACTCCTATATCAGAGGCTGAAAAGCTAAAAGTCAACTATGGAACAACCTTACTTGAAGAAAGTGATGAAAAAGAAGATTACCATATAGAAGTACTTTCTGCTAGTGGAGAAGACAAAAGAGAAATTCCACGCAGGCTTCTAACAAATGTAATTGAACCCAGAACTAAAGAGATGTATGAAATGATTAATAGACAAATTTATTCGGCCGGTCCTAAAGACTTAACACCTGCGGGTGTTGTTTTAACAGGAGGAGCATCTCTTTTAGATGGTTCTTCAAAACTGGCTGAAGATGTTTTTGATCTACCGGTTAGACTGGGAAAACCAGATTATGTTTACGGTTTATCAGATGTAATTGATGACCCACTATATAAAAACAAGGATGGAAAAATTCCTAAAGCAATTTTTTCAACAGTAATCGGATTAATTGAATATGGTTTAGAAAATGACCCTACTGAAGTAGAGGAAAATACAAATAAGAATAAAGAAAAAGAAATAACAGAATCTTTCTTTAATAAAATTAAAAGTTGGTTCCAAGATTTCTTTTAAAAGGAGGTATATAACTTGTTTGATTTAGGAACAGAAATGGAACAGTTTGCTAATATAAAAGTTATAGGAGTAGGCGGAGGCGGAAACAATGCACTTAATAGAATGATCGATGAAGGCTTAGAAGGAGTAGACTTTACAGCAATTAATACTGATGCTCAAGCTCTTATGTCTTCTAATGCTTCAATGACAATCCGTATCGGCCAAAGTATTACAAAAGGATTAGGAGCAGGAGCTCATCCCGAGATAGGCAGAGAGGCTGCCAAAGAAAATATTGAAGAAATCCGTGAAGCAGTTAAAGGAGCCGACATGGTATTTATAACTGCCGGTATGGGGGGAGGAACTGGAACGGGTGCCTCACCAGTGATAGCACAGGCAGCTAAAGAAATGGGAGCCTTAACGGTAGGTGTAGTAACAAAACCCTTTACAGTAGAAGGTAAAAAAAGAATGGATAATGCTGTAGAAGGAATCAAAGAATTAAAAGAAAATGTAGATACCTTAATTGTTATTCCCAATGATAGGCTTTTAGATGTTGCAGAACCAAACACAAGTCTCATTGATGCCTTTAAAATAGCAGATAATGTTTTAAGACAGGGTGTACAGGGTATTTCTGATTTAATCACTATTACAGGTATTATTAACCTTGATTTTGCGGATGTTAAAACAATTATGAAAGATGCTGGTACAGCTCTAATGGGTATTGGAATGGCCAGTGAAGAAGGCAGAGCACAAAATGCTGCCAAAAAAGCAATTGAATCTCCTCTTCTAGAAGCATCTATTGAAGGAGCAAAAGGTGTATTAATCAATATTACTGGTGGCAATGACCTTGGAATTCATGAAGCTAATGAAGCTGCTAAGGTTATCCAGGAAGTTTCGGACCCAGATGCTAACATAATTTTGGGTGCTGTTATTGATGAAGAATACAATGATGAAGTTAAAGTAACCGTTATTGCAACAGGTTTTGACCGTGGAGAGATCAAAAAGACCCAAAAACAGCAAACTCAAAAAGATGAGGATTTAGAAACAGATTTTGATATGGATAATTTTGAAGGTGATGAATTGGATATTCCCGCCTTCTTGAGGAAAAAATAGATTTGAATATTAGTTATTATAAATATAAAGGTCTCGGTGTATCAACATCGGGATTTTTATATTTAAAATTAAAAAGGTGATTGAATGTTTATCCAAAAAGAAAAAGATAATTTAATATATTTACAGTTTGATCAAATGAAGCAGTATGGGTTTCAAGTAATCTTTACAACTCGTATCGGTGGTTTTTCAAAAAAACCTTATGATACATTAAATTTAGGTCTTCATACCGCAGAACAAGACAATATAGTTATAAAAAACAGAAAAAAACTTTATAAGGTTTTAAACTATAAAAGTGAAAACATCATTTATGGTGAACAGATTCATTCTAACAATATTAAAGTGGTAACAGCTGGTGATAAAGGAAAAGGTGTATGGGATCATGCAAAGACAGTCCCAAAGATGGATGGCTTAATTGCCACAGATTCTAAAATAATTTTAGGGGGACACTTCGCTGATTGTGTACCTATTTATATTTTAGATAAAAAGAAAGGTAACTTTTCTTTAGTTCATGCCGGGTGGAAAGGAACCTATAAAAAAATATTAGCAAAAGCTATTAACTTTTTTAAAAAAGGGTTAGGCAGTTCTTTAGAAAATCTGATAGTTATTTTAGGTCCATCTATTTCCGGTCAAAAATATGAAGTAGGTTCTGATTTGATCGATAAGTTCAAAGAAGAATTTGATTTTCCCTCTTCATACTTTATGAAAATTAACAATAATTTCTTTTTGGATATTAAAGAAGTAAATAAAATGATTGCATTACAAAAAGGAATAAAAAAAGAAAATATCTTTATCTCAAATTTATGTACTTATAATGATGAAAAGTTATTTTACTCTTATCGAAGAGACCAGGGCAAAACAGGCCGAATGGCAGCTTTTATATCTCGTATTTAAAATCCGGGTGATTTGATGAAAAATAATAAAAACACCAGTAAAAATAGACGAAAATTTTTAAGTTGGAAGTACTTTGTCTTCATAACTATTATAATTATTGGCTTAGTTTCTTTTTTCATTTTAAAAAATGACAATTTGCAGACGGTAAAAGTTGATTATAGGGAGATAATTTCGGGTTTTGATTCTAAAGCTTTAGTAATTCGCAATGAAAAAACGTATGAAGCACCAATAAGTGGAGAACTAAAAATATTACTTAATGAAGGAAAAAGAGCTCCCTATGGAGAAAAAATAGCGGTTATTCAAAACCAAGAAGAAGAATACAATATATATACAAAAGAGCCCGGTATAATTAGCTATGCCTTTGATGGCCTAGAGGAAAAACTTAAATATGGAAATATTACCCCTCAAATTTTAAGTAATTATGAGAATCATGAAAGAGATTACCATCAATATATATCAGGTAATCAAGTGCAAAAAGGGGAAAAATTATATCGTAATATAAATAACTATGAACAGTACCTTTTAATTAAAGTAAACAAAGAAAAGGCTGAAAGATTTGCAGTTGGTGAAGTTGTTTTCATTGATAAAAATACAGAACAACAAGAAAGCAAACTAACAAAAGCTAACATAAAAAAAATATATAAACATAATGATAATAATTATCTACTGATAAATTTGGACAATTATATTGAAATGTGGAATAATACTAGATGGGTGAACATAAAACTGATAAAAAATATTTATCGTGGTTTGGCGGTCCCGAGTTCTTCTATATTTAAAACTACGGACGGGACCCAAGTTTTACTTTATACCTTTGATCAAGAAGTACAAATGAAAACGGTTCAAGTAGTGGAGAGCACTGCTAATTGGACAATTGTTAATAATTTGGAAATTGGTGATCAGGTAATTACAAACCCCGCCAATGCTAACTATGGAAGGAATGGTAATTAAGATGTCACTTGAAATCAAGAATAATCTTAAAAAAGTATATCAATCTATTGAAGAAAATGCTCACAAAGCTAACAGAAAACCAAAAGATATTAAACTGGTGGCAGTAGCCAAAAATCATCCACCTAAAAAAATAATTAAAACCATGCAGGCCGGACATCACTTGTTTGGGGAAAATCGGGTACAGGAACTTTTAGATAAACATGAACTTTTTTACGATCAAGATATTAAGTGGCACTTTATTGGACATCTGCAAAAAAATAAGGTAAAATACTTAATGAAGATTAAACAATTAGAGATGATAGAATCTATTGACAGTCTTGCTATAGCTAGAGAGGTCAATGATCAAGCAAAAGAAGCTGAGAGAAAAATAAAAGTATTACTTCAGGTCAATATTGCTGATGACCCGAATAAATTTGGCTTTTCAGCTGATAATATTGAAAAAGCTGTGAAAGAGGTTTCTCAGCTTTCAAACTTGAATTTAGTTGGATTAATGACAATAACACCGTATTATGATAAGCCTGAATCAGCTAGAGAAGACTATCAGGCAATGAAAAAGTTATTGGATAAACTAAATCAAAAAGGCTATAATTTAAAAGAACTATCTATGGGGATGTCTAATGATTATCATATTGCAGTACAGGAAGGTGCTACAATTGTGAGAGTTGGTACTGCGATTTTTGGAAAGAGAAAATATTATTAATAAAATAGATTAGGTCATAAAGGAGCTGTTATTATGGGTATGCTAATTTGGTTAATAAGTACTGTTTTTACAGTAATAAACTGGCTAATTATTTTTAGAGTGATCATTTCCTGGGTAAGACCAGATATCAATAATAAACAGTGGAGGAAGTTTTTAAGAGTTGTATACAGCATTACAGAACCAATTTTAGCCCCAATCCGCCGTTTAATACCAACCGGTAGTATTGGGATAGACTTTTCTCCCCTGGTAGCAATTTTTGCTTTACAGATTATTAGAAACTTTGTAATCAGTTTATTAAGGAGTATGATGTTCGGTATTTAATTTAAGAGGTGAATCATTTAATGTTTGATAAAGAAAAAATGCTTTCACATCTTCACCGAGAAGATGATAGAAAACTAGGTGATTTTGTATTAGATAAAATAGAAAAAGTATTATCCAGAAAGTCAACTGAGAAGACTAATTTTTTAAATCCTTATGAGCAAAAAGTTGCACTTGGTTTAGTTGAACAGGTCAATGGAGTTAATCATCTTAAAGAAGGTGGTTATAAACGATCAGAAAGAAAACGGGTGGTAATATTTCCCGATTATCTTTTTCCCGACCATGTGGAGTCAACAATTAGAGTTATTCGAATAGATGGTAACTTTAATTTTCAAAATGTGACTCACAAGGATTTTTTAGGAGCTATTTTAGGGCTTGGAATTAAAAGAGAAATGGTTGGAGATATTTTAGTTTTAGATGATTTTGCACAGATTATCATTGCAGAAGAGATATACGATTTCGTTGATTTACACTTTAAGAAAGTAAATGAGGTTCCTATCGAGGTTAGTGAGATAACAAAAGATGACATAGTTATTCCAACTAAGAACACAAAAGATATACCAACAACCGTTGCCTCAATGAGATTGGATGCGGTTGCTAGTGCTGGATTTGGTGATAGCCGCAGTAAAATTTCTCGAGATATTAAAAACAACCGGGTAAAATTAAATTTTAAGGTAGTTACTGATCCTGCCAGTGAAGTAGAAATTGGTGATTTAATTTCGATCCGCAATCGTGGTCGAGTGGAAGTAGCTGAAAGAAGAGGACTTTCAAATCGTGACAGAATAAAACTTTTATTAAAAAGATACACTTAAAAGTATTAATTTCATAAATTTTAATTAAGGAGGAGCTAGCATGAAAATGAACCCCCTAGATATTTATAATAAAGAATTCACTGTATCTGCCTTAGGTTATAATAAAAGTCAGGTAGATGAATTTTTAGATGATTTAGGAGTAGAGTATGAAAGAATGATGCAGGAAATGAAGGATCTGCGTGAAAAAAATGAAAAGTTACAGGAAAAGCTTAAAAGTTATGAAAACATTGAAGAAAACCTGAAAAATACTTTAAAAAGTATTGAAGAAATAGCTGACAAACAAACCCAACAAGCACGTGAAGAAGCTA
>CAZXRH010000033.1:0-17929 GCA_964642575.1 uncultured Halanaerobiales bacterium | reverse complement strand
TGATTGCAATGGCATTATCCTGTGACCCTCAACTACTAATTGCCGATGAGCCAACAACTGCTCTTGATGTTACTATTCAGGCTCAGATCTTAGAACTTATGAACAGCTTAAAAAGGCAGTTTGGAATGGCGATTATGATGATTACTCATGACCTTGGTGTTATTGCTGAGGTTTCTGATAGAGTGGCAGTTATGTATGCTGGTAAAATTGTTGAATATACAGATGTTAAAACATTATATGCAGATCCAAAACATCCTTATACCTGGGGACTAATGCATTCAATCCCACATATTGAAAAGGACTTAGATAGATTAGAAGCAATCCCGGGTAATGTGCCAAATCCATTGAATTTCCCGGACGGTTGTAAATATAATACAAGATGTCCTTTTGCTACAGATAAATGTAGGGTAGATGAACCCGAGTTAGAAGAATTTAACGAAGAACATTATTCAGCCTGCTGGCATGTCGATAAATTGGAAGCTAGAAAAGCCAAAGAGCAGAAAGCATAACGGAGGTGAAAAAATTTGGCGGCAACAGAAGAAAAATTACTTGAGATAAAGAACTTAAAGAAATACTTCCCTGTAAAAGAAGGGGTCTTCCGCAAAACGGTTGCTCATGTAAAAGCGGTAGATGATATAAGTTTTTTCATAAAAAGAGGAGAGACCTTAGGGTTAGTAGGTGAGTCTGGTTGTGGTAAGTCCACAGCAGGGCGTACCATCCTTCGCCTCCTGGAAGCGACAGAAGGAGAAATCTGGTTTGAAGGCAAAAACTTATTAGCCTTAGATAAAAAAGAATTAAGGGAAATGCGAAAAGAAATGCAGATTATCTTTCAGGACCCTTATGCTTCTTTAAATCCCCGGATGACCGTAGCTGATATCGTGGGAGAGCCAATGGATATTCACAATCTGGCTTCCAATAAAAAGGAACGTAATAATAAGGTAGCCGATATCCTTGATACAGTAGGTCTAGGGCCAGAATACATGAAGAGATACCCCCATGAGTTCAGTGGTGGACAGAGACAGCGGATTGGTGTTGCAAGGGCTTTAGCAGTAGACCCTTCCTTAATCATTGCTGATGAGCCAGTATCTGCGCTTGACGTATCAATTCAGGCCCAGGTAATCAACTTACTGCAGGACTTACAGACTGATTTTGATTTAACCTATCTATTTATTGCTCATGATTTAAGTGTTGTTAAACATATTAGTGATCGAGTAGCTGTTATGTATTTGGGCAAAATAGTAGAATTAGCCGATAAAAAGGAACTGTTTGATGATCCGAAACATCCTTATACTCAGTCCTTACTTTCAGCTATACCAGTAGCAGATCCAACTTATGAGAAGGAGAGAATAATCCTGGAAGGAGATGTACCTTCACCGGTAGATCCACCCTCTGGTTGTAGATTCCATCCGCGTTGTCCATATGCGATGGATGTATGTAGTGAAATCGAACCAGAGTTTAAGGAATATGGAGAGGGGCATTTTGCAGCCTGTCATCTTCTTGAACAGGAATAATAGATTACAATTGTTTTACTCAATTCTATCATGCTCAGAGGGGAAAGTAGCCTAATAAACTTGGGTTATTTTTCCCCAATGGGTAAAAGTATTCATTGAAAATGATGAAATCAAGGTGAAAGCTCTTAGCTGAGTTTTCATCTTTTTTATTTTAAATTTTGAATTCTAATAAAAAGTATAGTAAAATATGAGTAAGTAAGTCAAAATAATTTTAAAAAAGGAGTTAATAATGGAAGATAAAATTGCTTTAGTAACTGATAGCACTTGTGATTTATCAAAAGACTTATTAGAAGAAAAGGGAATTGAATTTTTACCACTTAAAATAATATATAAAGACAATCAATATCTGGATCGGGTAGACATTGAACCACAAGAGGTATTTGACCACTTTGAAAAAGAAATACCTTCTACTTCAATGCCGAGTCCGTCAGAGGTCAAAGAAAAATATTTAGAACTTAAGGAAAAAGGCTATACCCATATTATATCTCTGCATATTTCCGCAGGCTTAAGTGGGACCTATAATATCTGCCGTATGGTATCAGAGGAATTAGATGAAATAAATGTAGAAGTGATCGATTCTCAAATGTTATCAATGGGATTGGGTAGATTAGTATTGTATGCTAAAGAATTAATCGATGCAAAAGAACATAACTTTAACCGAATAGTTGAGATGGTTAAGGAAAAAAAAGATAAGATTGAACTATATTTTATAGTTGAAACCTTAAAATATTTAAAAGAAGGGGGCCGGATTGGAAAAGTTAGGGGCACAATTGCTGAACTTTTAAATATTAAACCCATAATTTCCATTAATGAAGAAGGAGAATATTATACCTTTGATAAAGTAAGGTCCCGCAAGAAATCAATTAAACGGCTGATTAATCTGACCAAAGAGAAAATTAAGGATGGCTTATATAAGGTTGATGTTATGCATGCAGATGCCAAAGATGAGGCTTTAGAGATATTTGATAAATTAAAGGGATTACCCAATGTTAAGGATGCCCTGTTAGGAGAGATTAGCCCCGCCATGGTTGTTCATTCCGGCCCGGGTTTAATAGGAGTTTGTATTACAAAAGAATAAGAGTAAATATTATATATCCATCTTATGATGGGGATTTTCTTTTTTTTTAGAGGTTTATTGATAGCCATAAGGAAATATTAAAAAAAGGGGGGTAAGACAAATGACTTCATATAATCATCTAAAAGGGGAAGAAAGCCCTTATTTAAAACAACATGTAAAAAACCCAGTGGAATGGTATCCCTGGGGAGAAGAAGCTTTTAAAAAGGCGAAAGAAAAAGATTTACCCATCTTTCTTTCTATTGGTTATTCAACCTGTCACTGGTGTCATGTAATGGAAGAAGAATCATTTACTGACTCTGAGATAGCAGAGATATTGAATGATAATTTTGTAGCAATTAAAGTAGATAGGGAAGAGAGACCTGAAATTGATAAACTATATATGGAAGTTTGTAAAGCAATGACCGGTGGTGGTGGATGGCCACTTACCATTTTTATGACCCCTGATAAACAACCTTTTTATGCTGCAACCTATATCCCCAAAAGAGATAAATATGGCAGAAGAGGACTTTTAACTCTATTACCTCAGATTAGTAAACTTTGGCATAATCAGCGTGATAAGTTACTTGAGACAGCCCAAAAAGTTATTAATCATTTAAGTACAAAAGAAAAGAAGACCGAAGTAACAATAGATAATGAAATATATGCAAATGCAGCTTCAATTCTTGCAAGGATCTATGACGGTGAATATGGTGGTTTTGGTAGTTCACCGAAGTTCCCGATGCCTCAGTATCTAATTTATCTATTGCATTACTGGAATATAAAGGAAAAAAATAAATATCTTAAAATGGTAAACCATACTTTAAAAATGATGAGAAGTGGTGGTATGTATGACCAATTAGGATTTGGATTTCATCGTTATTCTACTGACCGGCAGTGGGAAATACCTCATTTTGAGAAGATGCTTTATGACCAGGCTTTATTAACCTATACCTATATAGATGCTTATCTGGCTACTAATAATGAATTCTATAAAGATGTAGCAAAAGAAGTAATCACTTATCTAAAAAGAGATCTTTTATCAAAAGAAGGTGGATTTTATGCTGCGGAAGATGCTGACAGTGAAGGAGAAGAAGGCAAATTCTATTTCTGGAGTTTAGCTGAAATTAAAGATATCCTAACTAAGGCAGAATTTAAGAAAGTCCAAGAAATATTTGAAATAGACCAAGAGGATGAAATTAATTTAAGATTAAAAAAGCATAAAGATTATAAGAAAATTCCTGAAATCAAGAAAAAACTTTTTAAAAAGAGAGCAAAGAGAGAAAGACCAGGCTTAGATAACAAAATATTAACAGATTGGAATGGGATAACTATTGCGGCTTTAGCTAAGACCGGTTTTGTGCTTCAAAACGAGGAGTATATTAATCTGGCCAAAGAGTCATTAAACTTTATCTTAACAAACATGAGACGTTCTAATAATCTTTCCCATAGTTATTGTAATGGTAAAGTTTCTAATAAAAGCAACCTAGATGACTATAGTTACTTGTTGTGGGGGTTAATTGAACTTCATCAGGCTACTTTAGAAAATAATTATCTTAAAAAAGCAGAAGAGATAGCTGATGAAATGATCAGTAAGTTTTGGGATCAAAAAGAAGGTGGCTTTTATTATACTCAAAAAAATAATAATGAACTTTTTTTAAGACAAAAAGATGCAGCAGATAGCGCTATACCATCTGGTAATTCATTAGCTGCTTTTAATCTATTGCGCTTATCTCATCTAACAAACAATTATGAGTATAGTAACAAGAGCGAAAAGTTAGTTAAGGTTTTTTCTAAAAATATCACTGACAATCCTGTTAACTTCATCTATTTACTATTAACTCAGTATTATAGTCAAAATCCTTTTATAAAAATTAACATTTTAGGTGATAAAGAAGATAAGTTAGCCCAAAATTTAAAAGATTATCTGCGAGATAACTACCAACCTGATTTACTATTAGCCTATGAACCAAAAGAACAGTCGACTCAATTAGCTGTTTGTGAGAATTTCGTCTGCCAAGCTCCCACTGATAATCTACAGGAAGTAATAAATCAATTAAATAATTAGTGAAAAAATATTTTTAACAGAAATTATTAAAAATTTCTTGAACTAAGGAGGGAATAGAAAAATAATTTTGAATATTTAAAATAGAATATAAATTAAAAGAGGTGGAAGCTATGCTATTAATCAAAAATGCCAATCTGGCCGAACAAAAAGGATATACTGATCTTTTAATTAAGAATGGAAAATTTGCTAAAATTGAAACAAATATTAAAGATAAAAGTGAGTATCAAGTAATTGATGCAGAAGGAAAACTTGTAACCCCCACCTTTATCAATCCTCATATGCACTTAGATAAAGTATATACTGCCTTAGAAGGTAGAGAGAGTAATTATGAAACCCTAGAAGAATCCATAAAGATTATGCATGATTTAAAAAGAACATATACAGTTGAAGATGTTAAAAAAAGAGCTGTTAGAGCTATTAAAGAATGTGTATCATATGGAACTACTAAGATTAGAACTAGTGTTGATATTGATAATATTTCAGGTTTAATTGGGCTTAAAGGAGTATTGGCCGCAAAAAAGGCCTGTCAGGATATATGTGATATTCAGATAGTTGCTTTTCCCCAGGAAGGAATCTTTAATAATGAAGGGACTGAAAAATTACTGTGGGAGGCTATGGAAGAAGGTGCTGATTTAATTGGTGGTATGCCGGCGGCAGAGTGGACTGATAAGTATTCCAAAAAACATGTAGATTTAATCTTTGAAATTGCTAAAGAATATGATGTAGATATTGATATGCATATGGACCAAACCAAAGATATTTTTGCCCGTTCCTTGGAATATACTGCTATGAGAACCTTAGAGGAAAATTATCAAGGTAGGGTTACAGGAGGCCATTGTACTTCTATTTCCTATCAAAATGATGCCCACGCAAAAAAAGTTATGGAGTTAATGAAAGAAGTAGATTTTAATGTATGTACTAATCCTCAAGTTTTAGCGATAATGGGTATTGATTCTGAACCGAGAACCAGAGGTGTGACCAGAATTAGGGAGATGGTGGAAACCGGTATTAATGTTGGTACAGCCCAGGATACAATCTGTGATGGCTTTCATATTTTTGGGACAGGAGATCCACTTGATTATGGTTTGCTTTGTGCTTATGTTGCTCAGTATAATACACCTAAAGATATTAAAAAGGTATTTAAGATGATAACAAGTAATTCTGCTAAAATATTAAGAGTGGTTGATAATTATGGTATTGAAGTTGGTAAACCTGCTGACCTTAATATAATTGACGCTACAAATATCCAAGAAGCTTTCAGACTACGACCAGATCGACTTTATGTTATTAAAGACGGAAATATAATAGTTAAGAATAAAAGTCGGACAGAATTTTTATTAAAGTAAATTTGAATAGAAGTTGTCTGCTTTTATATAATGTGATTAAAGACATTTACTTATTGACAAAATCATTATATTCAGATAATATAATATAAATATAGACAAAATTTGTTAAAGATGGAGTGTAAACAAGTTGAAGTATTTTATGGAACGTTTTGAGGGAAAAGAAAAATTATTTTATATAAGAAAAATACTAGTCCTGGCAGCAGCTGCTTACTTACTGTTTGGATTATTTTACCGAAGCTATCCAGGTCTTACTGATCCTATGAGTTTAAACCAGCGAATATTAGCAGCAAGTGTTTTTCTAGTAGTTTATTTATTAAGCTATTTTGTAGCAAAAGTTAAAAACAATGTAGAAAAATACTTTTATTATACTGTATATTTTGCCAACTTACATTTACTATATTTAGCTTTTCAAAATAAGATAACTCTTAATTATGCCTTTAGTATTATAATTGTAATCGGTATCTGTAATATATTGATTAAATCACAAAAAGAATTAAAAAGATTTAATATTATAATGGTTCTCTTGGTATCATTTACGACAATTTATACAGTCAATCCTAGAGTAAATGAGTTTGTATTTTTAGCTGTATTTTATATTATTTTTTTAGCCTCTTATATCATAAGTAAATTAGGTTATCTGAACGTTAAAAATATTAAAGACAAAAAGCTCTATTACAAGAAATTATTTGATAAATCTCCGGTTGGTTTACTTAAATGTGATAGTAATGGCAATATTTTAGATATTAATCAATATATGCTTGAGCTGTCAGATAAAGATAACAAAGAGTTCTTTATTGGTAAAAATATATTTGATTTAATTAATATTGAAAGATTTAATTTAGATGAAGCAGAAGAAAAAGAATATCTTGAATCAAAAGTTAATTTTCAATGGGAAAATGAACTATGGGTAGATTATTCTGTGGAGAAAGTTTTGGAAGGTGAAGTAAATCAATATATCATAGCTTTTAAAGATATTACAAGCCGTAAGGCTTTAGAAAAGAGGTTGGCATACTTATCATACAAGGATAAGATGACTGGGTTATATAACTATCGTTACTTTATGAAGGAATTAGATAAATTAGATAGTTCACGTAAAATACCAATTAGTATATTAGTCACAGATATTGACGAACTAAAAACTATTAATGATCAAAAAGGACATATCTTTGGTAACAAAATAATTAAAAAAACAGCTGAAATATTAAAAGATTCAGTTAGAGAAGATGATACCTTAGCCCGATTTGGTGGTGATGAGTTTGCGGTCCTGTTACCAAATGCGGACTCAAATACTGCTGAAAATGTTGGTAAAAGAATAAATAGTAAATTAGAAGAATATAATAAAAATAGGCCCCAAGACGAAAGGATTAGCCTTTCGATAGGTTGGGGAACAAAAGAGTCTAATCAAACCAGTCTGAAAGAAATTTTAGAATATGCTGATCTAAAAATGTATGATGTTAAAAATTTATCTAATTAAAAGATAAATGCAAGTAAAAAGGATAATAAGTATAAGGAATTAATCCAGAGAAAATTATTTATTGCAACTGGAAAGGTATCCTTTTTACTTTGATTTTCCATAAAGGTTTTAATATTATGATATACGGGAATTGAACTTATTAAAATGACTAATGAATAAACAGGTAATACTCCTAAAATAATTAATAAAACTATATCAAAATAGACTGCAAAATATAATATTTTAAATAAGCCAAGCGATTTTTGTTTTCCAATGTAGATAGGTAGTGTATACCTATCATTTTTTTTATCATCTTCAATATCTGAGATATTATTAGCAAGCATGATATTCGAGATACAAAAAATCAAAGGTATTGATGCTAAAAATATATAAAATATGGATAGTATATCTAATTTTAAGAGCAATCTTGAATTTTCAAACATAATATTAACTATCTTTTCCGGTCCGGGCAGATGGATATGTACTGCAATATAAAATATTATAAAGCCCATGAAAAATCCTGAAAAAATTTCTCCAAAAGGAGTTCGTGAAATTGGTACTGGTCCGAATGAATAAGTTAAGCCTACCAAAAATGATAAACCACCTAACAACAAAATTAACAAGTCGGTCTGTAAAAATAAGATGAGTCCAGTTAATACTGCAGCAGTAAACAAGATTATTATGGTATATACCGCAGTTTTTTGAGATAGATCATATTTGCTGAGTGGGTTATGGATTTCATAGTTATAACCATACCTCTTTTTAGCTCTTTTATAATCATAGTAATGGTTTAATGCTGTAGTTGCCATATCAATTAAGAGCAATGATACGAAAAAAAGAATAAAATTTAATGGATTAAAGGTATTAAAGCTATAAATAGCATACATGGTACCAATTAATAGAGGTAACTGACTTGCCACTTTTGTTCTTATTTCAACTAAAGAAAGAAAACTTTTTATATTCAATATTAATCACCTTACTTTTTAATATAACCACAGAGAATAAGCTCCTGAAAAATAAATTCCAGGAGCTCTGTGAAAGGATGTATATATTAAATTAGACATAAGTAGTTGAAATCCTTTATATTTTAACTTATTTTTTTATGAAATTGGTAATAAGTTTTTATATTATTGTTATAAAGAAACACTTAATTAATAAGGAGGTATAAAGAAATGCAAATTGGAATGGTCGGTTTAGGGAAAATGGGTGGTAATATGACACAAAAATTATTAGAAAGCGGTCATGAAGTGGTAGTTTATGATACAGATTCTAAGAAGGTGCAAGAATATGAAAAAAGTGGTGCAATGGCCAGTAGTAGTTTAAAAGAATTAGCTGCAAGTTTAAATACTGACCCTAAAATTGTCTGGGTTATGGTTCCGGCCGGTAATATAGTGGATGAAACAGTAACTAAGCTTTCTCAGTATCTTAACCAAGGAGATATTATTATAGATGGAGGGAATTCAAATTATAAGGATTCAATAAAACTTGCTGATAAGATGAAAGAAAAAGGAATTGATTTTTTAGATGTTGGAACCAGTGGTGGGGTCTGGGGACTAAAAGAAGGGTATTGTCTGATGATTGGAGGGCCCAAAAGAGCCTACAAAAAGATTGAAGAAATTTTAAAAGATCTTGCACCAGAGAATGGATATAACTATATTGGTACGAGTGGTTCTGGTCATTTTGTAAAAATGGTTCATAATGGGATTGAATATGCTATGATGGAGGCTTATGCTGAAGGCTTTGAGATTTTAAAATCTAAAGAGGAATTTGATATAGACTTAGGAGAAGTGGCTGATTTGTGGAACCACGGTGGAGTAATAAGGTCCTGGCTTTTAGAACTTACCGCTCAAAGTTTAAAAGAAAATCCAGATTTAACAGGTATTCAAGATTATGTAGAAGATTCGGGGGAAGGACGCTGGACTGTGATGGAATCTATTGAACAAGAAGTTCCTGCCTCGATTATTGCCCTCTCATTATTTAAACGGTATAGGTCTCGTCAGTCGGAATCGTTTAGTGCCAAGGTATTGGCAGCCATGCGTAATGCCTTTGGTGGACACAGCATGAAAGAGGAATAATTATGGAATATAAAAGAGAAATTAAAGGAGAAATTAAAGATAAAGATGAAATTTCCTTTCAGACTGATAATTTCATTAAAGAACCCTTAATCTTTGTCATTTTGGGTGGTAAAGGTGACCTTGCACAGAGAAAATTGATACCAGCCCTTTACCGACTCTATTATAATGAGCGACTAGACTGTGAATTTAAGATTATTGGAACCGGTTCATCTAGATTAGAAAATCAGAAATATAAAAAAATTATTGATGAAGCAATCAAAAAACATGAGCCGGATATATATGATAAAAGGCAAGTAAAATATTTTGCTAATAAATTCTCTTTTGTAGGTTTACGGTTTGAAAATAATGATGATTTTAAAACTTTAAAACAGACAATTATTGACAAAGCATCTGATATGCAGATAGAAAAGCCAAATGTTATTTATTATCTAGCATCACCCCCTCAATATTCAACTGATATTATTAACAATCTTGGGAATAATAATATGCAGAAGATATTTAACAGCCGGATAGTAATGGAAAAGCCTTTTGGCTATAATCTTAATTCAGCAAAAAAATTGAACAAAAAGGTGCAGCAAGTTTTCAATGAGAAACAAATTTATCGGATTGACCATTATTTAGGCAAAGAAACTGTTCAAAACATTCTCTTTTTTAGATTTGGTAACAGTATATTTGAACCACTTTGGAACCGTAGCCATATTGACCATATCCAAATTACAGTAGCAGAAAGCATTGGCATTGGCGCCCGCGGGCGTTTTTATGAAAAAAATGGGGTAATAAGAGATATAGTACAAAACCATCTAATGCAGCTTATTGCTTTAGTGACTATGGAACCTCCTGTTGTCTTTAACGCAGAAGAGATTCGCAATGAAAAAGTTAAGGTATTTAAATCTTTGGAAAAGTTAAACGAAGAGGATTTGAAAGAAAATATCATTTTAGGACAATATGATAGTGGACAGGTAAAAAAAGAGGAAGTTGTTGCTTATCAAGATGAAAAAGATGTAGATAAAAATTCTAAAGTTTCTACATTTATGGCTGGTAAGTTTAAATTAAACAACTGGCGATTTAGTGAAGTTCCTATATATGTGAGAACAGGTAAAAGATTACCCAAAAAATTAACTGAAATATATGTTGAGTTCAACAAGCCCCCGTTAAAATTATTTGAAAATAAATGTAGTGAAATAAAAGCAAATGGATTATTGTTTTCCCTTCAACCAGAAGAAAAAACATCATTAACTTTAAATATGAAATTACCAGGGGCTGGTAATATTCCATATTCAGTAGATATGTCTTTTAACTATCATGAAGAATTCGACACTGGCTTATTACCTGCTTATGAGAGATTGTTAATCGATTGTATGAAAGGTGATCTAACTTTATTTGCCCGCCGAGATGAGGTAGAAGTGATGTGGGAGTTTGTAGAACCGATTTTAAAACAGGCAGATAAAGTTTCTAAAGATGAATTTCCTAATTATAAAGCTGGTAGTTGGGGTCCAAAGGCAAGTAATCATATAATTGAACAAGACAATCGGAAGTGGAGGATAAGATGAGTAAACGGGAAGTTATTATAAAAAATGATTTAGAAGAATTGTCTACTTATGCAGTTTTTCTTATTCAAAAGATAATAGAAAACTCACCACCTGAAGATAAAAACATAGCTTTCTCAGGTGGGAAAACTCCGATTTTAATGTTTGAAAAATTAGCTAAAATAACTGCAATTAACTGGTCTGATGTAAATATATTTATAGTAGATGAAAGATATGTAAATACTAATCATGAGGATAGCAATTACTATCAATTAAAAAAACATCTTTTAAATAAAATTAAGATACCTAATGATAATATTCACTATATTAAATACCTAGACAATATACAAAAATCTCTAACAGATTATAAACAACAAATTAAAAAAACTTTCAACTTAAAAAAGGGCGAAATTCCTAGATTTGATCTCATCCACCTTGGGATAGGAGAAGATGGACATACTGCTTCCCTATTTAATGATCAAAAAAAAGATAATAAACGATTAATCAAAAAAACACAAAATAAAGACTATGAAAGAATTACTTTTAATTATAGTATATTAAATAATGCAGAAAATATATTATTTCTAGCAGCAGGTATAAGGAAACAGACTGTAATTAAGGAAATTTTAACTGGTAACACTAAGTACCCCGCTGGACTTATTGATAATAATGGTAATCAATTTTTCCTACTAGATGAAAAAGCGGCTGAACAATTGTAACTATTATATAAATTAAGTAAGCTAATTTAACCTTTCAAAACATTATGAAAATTTTAACAAACTAGCAGGAGTTAAAGCAAAAAACATTAATAATAACAATAAGCATACAATAAAAAGGGGTGGAGTATTTAAAAATGAAGAGTAATTTTAAAGGTGCTTTGTTAGGATTAATAGTAGGAGATGCTTTAGGGGCTCCTTTTGAAGGTTATCCCCGTGGTAGTGTGAATTTTGACGGTGATATGGTAGGGGGTGGCCTACACAATATTGCAGCGGGTCAGTGGACAGATGATAGCTCTATGGCCCTCTGTCTGGCTGAAAGTCTCATTAAAGATGGTTTTGATTTAAAAAGTCAACTTGCTAAATATGCTAAATGGCATAAAGATGGTTACCTTAGTTCAAAAGAACATGCTTTTGGGATAGGTAGAAATACAAATATATCTATAACAGAATTTATTAATGACAACACATTACCTCCTGAAAGAGAAAGAGCAGCTGGAAATGGTAGTATAATGAGATTGGCTCCTATTCCAATGTACTTTTTTAATAATCTTGATAAAACTGAATATTTTTCAGCAAAAAGTTCTAAAGCAACTCATAATAACCCCATGGCTGTTGATGCCTGTAAATTTTTAGGTGTTTTGCTTTATCATGCTATTGCTGGTAAGGATAAGGATTATTTATTAAATAAAGTTTATGCAGATCTTGATTTAAATCCTAGAGTTCTAAAAAGAGTCGCAGGAGATTACAAAGAAAAATCTGCAAGTGAAATTGACTCAGATGGTTTTGTGCTCAATACCTTAGAAGCAAGTTTATGGACCTTTTATAATACTACCAGTTTTGAAGAAGCAGTAACGGAAGCAATCAATCTAGGTGGTGATACTGATACCACCGCTGCTGTAGTTGGTCAGATGGCTGGAGCATATTACGGAAGTGATAATATTTTTAAAAAATGGGTTAATAAATTAGCTAAAAAAGAGCTCATCATGAGCTTGATAAGGGGTCTATACCAGACCAAAAAGAACTAGTTTGAAAAGAGGTGTTTGAGTTGAAAATAACTATTGTTTATGATAACAATACTTTTGAAAATGACTTAAAATCAGATTGGGGATTTGCTTGTTTTATTAAATCAAAAGAAAATCCTAATATATTATTTGATACAGGCACAAAATCGAAAATTTTGTTTGAGAATATGAGAAAGCTGGGTATAGAAGCCTCGGATATCGATGAAGTTTTTATATCTCATGCTCATAATGACCATACCGGTGGTTTAAAAGACTTACTTAAGAAAAACCGTGAGATTAAAGTATATATTCCAGCCTCTTTTAATTTTCTTTCTGATAATGAAGTAATTACTGTTCAAAAATCGATAAAATTACATAAAAACTTTTATAGTACCGGTGAATTAAATAATGTGGAACAGAGTTTGATAATCAAGAGAGAAAAAGGGGTTGTAGTAATTGCTGGTTGTGCTCACTCGAAAGTAGAAAATATTTTAAAAAGTGCCCAAGAACACGGTGAGGTGAAATTTTTAATTGGGGGATTACACGGTTTTAGTGATTACAAATTGATAAAAGATGTTGACTACATTTGTGCTACTCACTGTACAAAAAATAAAAAACAAATTAAAAAGTTATACCCCAACAAATGGATTGAAGGAGGGGTAGGAAGAGTTATTAAGGTTTAAATATCATAATTATTTTTAAGGCCCTAACGGGTCTTTTTTATTTTATAAAGGAAAATCATAAATAATCAAGAATTTATAATATAGGTAAACCTGTGAAGGAGGACTAAAAGTGTTTGTAATTACTATTTCAAGACAAACCGCCAGCCTGGGAGATGAGATTGCTGCCAAATTAGCAGATGAATTGGGAGTGAAGTTGATAACACGTGATTTTGTAATAGATAACTGGCTGTCGGAAATTGCCGATGAACATGACTTGCATATGTTAAGAGAAACTTCTAAGTATTATTTAAGGACTGCTCAAAATGGACAGACCTATAAAGAGTATATAATTGAACGTCTAAAAAAAGAAGCAGAAGAGCAGAGCTTGGTTGTCTTAGGCCTCGGATCTCAGGTTATTTTCAAAGATTATGCACATGCGGTTCATATCAAAGTAATCTGTTCTGATAAAGGGAGAATTGCCAGAATAAAAGAGAAATATAATCTTAATAAGGAACAGGCTATTCGGACCCTTGATTTAAGTGATAGAAAACACCGTAGATATGTACACCGTTTATTTGATAAAGACTGGGAAAACATATCTTTATACCATATGAGTATTAATACAGATGGACTTGACGTTAAAGAAGCTACAAATTTGATCATGCATCTTTTAGAAATGAAAAAAGAAAATCCTCAACCTTTATATAAAGAACATAAGGAAGAAGAAAAAAGAGTCAGTCCTAGACAGGATATTGATTTTGTCCATGAAAGTGAAAGAGACTTTGCTGAGATATTGGATATGTATAATATACAGTGGGAATATGAACCATCTGAATTTCCTTTAGAATGGGATGCGGAAGGCAATATTGTATTAGGATTTAGACCTGATTTTTATCTGCCTGAATTTGATACTTATATAGAACTAACAACAATGAAGCAAAAGTATGTGACAGAAAAAAATAAAAAAGTAAAACTATTACAGGAACTTTATCCTGATGTTAGTGTAAATATTGTTTATAAAAAAGATTACCATAAATTATTACAGAGATTTGGTGTAAATGATGTAAAAGAAGTAGAGGGTGATGATGATGAATAATCAAAAGATCGGAGAAAAGGTTTTTGATAAAGAGGAAATCCAAAATAGGGTCTTGAAAATTGCCGAAGAGATTAATGAAGATTACAAAGATAAAGAGCCACTTTTAATTGGAATATTAAAGGGCTCTATCTATTTTTTATCAGATTTAAGCAGACAGCTCAAAATAGACCATAATATTGATTTTCTATCTATTGGTAGATTTCAAACTACAGAAGGTCCCCGGGAAAAGGTAAAAATAACAAAAGATCTTGATTTAAGTATTAGAAATAAAGATATTATTGTAATAGAAGATATTATAAGAACTGGATTAACTCATAGCTATATAGTAAAAAATTTAAAACCTCGTAGACCAAAAAGTTTAAGTCTTTGCGTATTTTTAGATTGTAAAGAACAGAGGTTGGTTGATTTACCAATTAAGTACAGTGGTTTTGAAATGGATGATAGATTTGTTATTGGATATGGATTAGATTATGAAGAAAAATATCGGAATTTACCTTATGTAGCAGAATTTAATGCATGAAAAAAAGGCTCCAACGAACCTTTCTCGATTTTTTATTCCTTTCGCAACCTTCTTATACATCGAAGTTCTTTTTTTACTCTCGAAATCCTTTCTTTAGATCTTCCTCGGTCAATGTAGAGCTTATTTATTGATGTTAGTACTTTTCAAATACTAACCATCTATAAATTTCTCTCATTAACCTCCAATCTAAAGTCCATACTTCGCTTAAATCTAGGACCTCGATAAAGGCTGTTACTTAAAATAAATCCTCTTAGGGATTCCTTGGAGCCTAGTTCTATTATAGGTGAAGTCCCTTAAATAGTCAAAGCAGATTAAATACTTCTATTGTAAATTAAATGTTAATAGCTTGTTAATACTGATTAATATTCCATATATCGCACAATTACTTATAATTATAAAAATTTTTAATAAATATATATTGATTATTCCTTAAAGTAAGTGTTATTATTAAAACACACCACACGAAAGGGGTATTAAAATGTCTAAAGAAAAATATTTAGTATATGCTTTTAATGGTGAAGAAATGTGTTTTGTGCATGCATTATTAAACGTAGAAGAATTTTTTGAAAAAGGATTTGATGCTAAATTAGTTATTGAAGGTAGTGCAACAAAACAAATTAAGCTGATGGACGACCCAGATAATCAGTTTGCTAATTTATATAAGAGAGTAAAAAATAAAGGTTTAATCGATTGTGTATGTCGGGTTTGTGCCAAGCAAATGAACTCTTTAGATGCAGCTCGAAAACAAAATTTAAATATATGTGATTCCTTATCGGGTCATGTTAGTATGGCTAGATATCTCCAAGAAGGATATGAAGTCATTACTTTTTAATTAAAAGCGGAGGTTTAAAATTAATATGTTAAAAGGCTTTAAGAAGTTTATTTTAAGAGGCAATGTTGTTGAAATGGCAGTAGGGATCATAATCGGTTTATCATTTAATAAAATTATAAATTCTTTTGTTAATGATATCTTGATGCCGCCGATTAGTTTATTAGTTGGGAAGATAAACTTTTCCAATTTATATATAAATTTAAGCGATCGTCAGTTTGCAAGCTTAGCCGAGGCAGAGGCAGCTGGAGTTCCTCTCATTAAATATGGTATCTTTATTAATACTGTCATTGATTTTATTTTAGTAGCATTTTTTCTTTATCTAGTTATCACTTATTATAATAAATTAAAGGACTTAAAGAAAAAAGAAGAGATTGCAACTGCGCCCGATACCAAACAATGTCCCTATTGTTATTCCACCATTAATATCAAGGCTACTAGATGTCCATTTTGTACTACTGAATTAGATAAATCATAATTGAAAAAAGGAGATGATATTATATGGAAAATAATCTCTTAAACCAAGTTATATTAAACAATTCTATTTCAGCATATATTATATCTTTTTTCATTGTTTTTGCAGGGATACTTATTATAAGGATATTTAAATACTTATTTTTTGATAAAATCCATAGATTGATTAATAAAGTATCAATTAGTTTTGGAGATTTTTTTAATAAAGCCCTAGATAAAAGAATTGTACCTTTAACCTATTTAATTATTATCTTTGTCGCAATTAATAGATTAACTTTAAGCGGTTCAATAGATCAAACTTTAAATATATTATTTATAATTGCCATCGTTTTATATATTACACTTTTATTACAGGATATAATAATTTACACTATGAAAAAATATTGGGAAAAAAAGCAGAGCAACCAGGCTCAAGAGACTGTTTTTACCGTTTCGGTTTTCATAATTAGATTAGTTACCTGGTTAATAGCACTTCTTTTTGTACTTGATAATTTAAATATAGAAATCAGAGGGCTGATTACCGGTCTTGGTGTTGGTGGTATAGCCATTGCTTTTGCCGCTCAAACAATTTTAGCTGATATTTTTAGTTATTTTACAATTTTTTTAGACCGTCCTTTTGATATAGGTGATTTTATTATAGTAGGAGAATACATGGGTACTGTTGAACATATCGGAATTAAAACTACAAGAATTAGAAGTTTAAGTGGTGAACAACTTGTCTTTTCAAACAATGATTTAACTAATTCAAGGATCAATAATTATAAAAGGATGCAGCGTAGGCGCATTAACTTTAAGTTCGGTGTAGTTTATGGAACCGCTTTAGAACAGCTAGAGAAAATACCACAGTATATTGAAGAAATCATTAATAACGTTGAAAAAACCACCTTTGACCGGGCTCACTTTGCTTCTTATGGTGATTATAGTTTGATATTTCAGGTAGTTTACTATGTAGAAGATAGTGATTATAAGGTGTATATGGATATTCAAGAGTCCATTAATCTTAAGATGAAGGAAAAATTTAAAGAAGAAGGTATAGAATTTGCATTTCCAACCCAAAGTGTACATGTTTATGATCAAAAGCAGTCCCAGGAGATTCAACCAGTCCAAAAAATAGAGGAGGAAAATAATAATGAGTGATAAAAACAATAATTTTCCAGTTAACAAAACAGAAGAAGAATGGAAAGAAATATTATCTAAAAAAGAATTTTTGGTGCTTAGAAAGGGAAAAACTGATCCACCTTTTAAAAATGAATACTATCATTTTGAAGAAGATGGAATTTTTAAATGTGCTGCCTGTAAAAATAAACTATTCGATTCAGATGATAAGTATGATTCCGGTTCAGGTTGGCCAAGTTTTACAAAACCGATTAATGAAGATGCAGTTGAATTTAGGGATGATTATAAACTATCTCACAAGAGAACAGAGGTTATCTGTAGTGACTGTGGTAGTCACCTTGGTCATCGCTTTGAAGATGGACCAGAACCAACCGGATATAGATACTGTATAAACTCTACTTCATTGGACTTTGTAGGCCGTGAGTAGTTTGTAAAGTATAAACTTGACTAAAATACTCGGATATCATATAATAGCATCA
>CAZXRH010000032.1:0-18015 GCA_964642575.1 uncultured Halanaerobiales bacterium | reverse complement strand
ATCATACCGGCTTTAACATAGCCACGGGAGGTCTCTAAAGACTGTCCCAAACGGGGTGCTCGATTGACCATGTCTTTTTCTAACTCAACAGCAAAGACAATTCCGTATTTATGAGTATTAGTTACTTTTTCACCGTGGTGTTTTTTTTCACGTCCGCGGTGAGTATAATAAAAGACATCATCCATTTCTGTAATACCAACTAGATCTGCCCCATAGTATTTAGCAATATACTTAAGCTTACTGCTGATTGTATCTTTATCAACAGGATAAGTATCTTCACTGGTTTCACCATCTGCATGCTGTTTAAAGTCACTTAAAAATTTATAGGTACCATTAATTAAACCTGAGTTTAAAGGATCAAAAGAAAAGGCTTCTTCTACCATAAAGCCAGGTAAAGTTCTTAAAAAGTCATCCATTTCTTTTTTTTCAGGGTTTTTCTTATAATACTCTTCATAAATCTCTGTACCTTCTTCATAATTTATCCGCGCAAACATGATATCTCGTTCATCAAAACGCATATTTCTTCCATCCTTTTTGTTATTATTTTTTCTTAAAGTCTACATAGTCTAGTTCTGATTCCACATAACGAGCCAAAGAATAGATTACATCAGAAAGCCTATTAACATACTTTAATACTTCTTCTCTTATCTCTTCTTCTCGGGCTAGAGATATGATTCTTCGTTCTGCCCTCCGACAAATGGTGCGGGCCACATGTAAAGCAGCGGAACATCTATTGCTACCCGGAATAATGAACTTATTTAACTGTTCTTTATTCATTTTTTCTAAAAGTCCATCAATTATTTCTTCTAAACCTTCAATATCGGCTTGTTCAACTCTTTCTGGAAATTCGTCACTATCAGGAGTCGCTAATTCACCGGCTACATTAAACAGCTGACGCTGTATCTTTTTGATAGTACCGGCAATTTCTTTATTTTTTAACATACTGCGGGCCATTCCCAGTTGGGAGTTTAATTCATCTAAAGTCCCATAACTTTCTACTCTTGTTGAATCCTTAGGCACTCTTGAATTATCAAATAGACTGGTATTTCCTTTGTCTCCACTTCTTGTATATATTTTCATTTTTACCCCCTTTAAATTTTAACTCCAGACACTTTCCAATTTGTTAATTGTTAAATCACAGATCTTACCCTTTTTACTGTCTGTGATTATAGACAAGATAGTACTCCCATCTTCTTTGGGGAAAATCAAATCACTAAAGACAATTTCACCTTGATTGACAAAGACCTCTAAAGTAGAGCGATCCATGATTAATTGAACATCAATTTCTTCTTTATCTTCCTCAATTATTGCAGTATGGGAGTCATTAAAGACCTGTCCCATCTTTTTATCCACTTGAAAGGATCTTCTTAAAACTACTTCTTTTTTCTTGCGATCATATAGTAAATTGATCTTTAAGTTATTTCCTCTTATTAAATTAACATTTAACTTATCATTTTTTTCAATTTCAGCTTGAAAACTGACCTCAAAAGGATCAAAATCCAGTTCACAATTAAAGTCATTTTTTAGGTCATGTTCTAAAATGGATTCTTCTTCAATTCTAATCTGATCTAATTCTTTTATAGGTTTTTGTTTTAAGTAATACTCATTATTAAATTTCTTTAATTTAAGTTCACGAGGTAGGGACTGAACTCCCTTCCAGTCATTGGTTGGGGCTGCTTCGAAATAGGCTAAGTTGTTCATCCAGGCAATCCATACTTCTCGCTCTTGTTCTTTTGGTAAATTAGACCAGGATTGAACTGCATAAAAGTCCTGACCATGGTCAACCCAGAAAGCTTTTTGATTGGGATTTTCGTTTTTAAACTGATAACCATCAAATTCACCTACAAAGTACTGAACACCTGAACCTCCAGCACTACTGTTATCCTGAACTCCAACTTCTAATATCCATTTTTCTTCATCAGTGTTTTCTACCGGTAATTTAATTAAATCCGGACATTCCCAGACCCCTTCAAAATAGAAGGCGTTACAGGAAAAATCACTGGTCAGTTCCCAGTCTTTAAGGTTCTGAGAACGATAAAAGTTAACCTTTTTACCATTAGTAACAACCATCACCCAGCTATCCGTTTCATCATGCCAGAATACTTTGGGATCTCTAAAATCTTTCCACTGATCATTTTCAATTACAGGATTGCCTTCATATTTATGCCAGGTTCTGCCCTTATCCTTACTGTAAGCTATACACTGCTGTTGTAGGTAATAATCTTTGTTTTTGGGTGGTAGGGCTGTAGTATAGATCGCTACCAACCCTTCTCCCCCATCAAAAAAACCACTAGTATCATTTTTATCGACAACTGCGCTGCCAGAAAACATCAGGCCATACTTATCTGGTTTTAAGGCAATATCAAGATGCTGCCAGTGGATTAGGTCTTCACTTACCGCATGTCCCCAGTGGATATTGCCCCACCTGTTTTCAGTCGGGTTATGCTGGTAAAATAGATGGTATTCTCCTTTGTAATATAGAAGTCCATTGGGGTCATTCATCCAATTTTGGGGAGGAGAAAAGTGGATCTGAGGACGTAAATTCTCGGAATAATACTTTAAATCAGACAATATTTGCAACCCTCCTTTTGTGCTTTATGAAAAAAGAAACGGGGTAGCCCCCGCTTGTTTTTAATAATCTTTACCTTTCATTCTTCTCCGGAAAGCCTTTTCAATTTCTCTTTCAGCTGTCTTTTTGGCAATATCGCGGCGTTTATCATGGACATTTTTACCTTTAGCCAGAGCTAACTCTACTTTGGCCAGATCATGTTTTAAATATAGGGTTAAGGGTACTAAAGTATAGCCCTTTCTTTTGGTATAACCAATCAGTTTACGGATCTCATTTTTGTGTAAAAGTAGTTTTCTTTTACGCTCCGGATCATGATTATATCTATTCCCCTGTTTATAGGGACTGATATGCATATTATATAAGAATATTTCACCGTTTTCCACCATGGCAAAGCTATCCTTTAGATTAACATTACGGGCTCTAATTGATTTAATCTCAGTACCCTGTAGGATTATACCAGCTTCATAAGTCTCTTCTATATGGTAGTCGTGTTTGGCTTTTTTATTCCTTGCTATTACTTTTATATCATCACTCATTTTACCACTCCTTGTGAATCAGTCAACCAGGATAAAGTCAATCTCTCTTTCTTCAGGATCTACTCTAATTAATTTAACATCAACTTCATCCCCAAGTCGATATCTCTTATTTGTTCTTTCACCAACCAGGGCATGGATATCCTGCCTGATATGGTAATAATCATCTTTTAGGTCTTCCACATGAACTAAGCCTTCTACCGTATTTTCAAGTTCGACAAAAAAGCCAAAACTTGTAATACCACTGATAAGGCCTTTAAACTCTTCTCCCACTTTATCCTGCATGTATTCAATCTTTTTCAAGTCTTTAGAATCCCGTTCTGCTTCCATTGCCCTTCTTTCTTGTAAGGAACTGTGGTCAGCTATACTGGGTATTGTTTCTTCTAATTCGTCTACCCTTTTATTACCTAACTTGCCTTTACTTAATACTTCTTTAATAACCCTGTGAATCATAAGGTCAGGATATCTTCTAATCGGTGAAGTAAAGTGGGTATAGTAATCTAAGCCAAGTCCATAATGTCCAATATTATGTCTGGAATAGATTGCCTTTTTCATTGATCTTAAGAGAACAGTATTTATTAATCTTTCTTCTGGTTCTCCCTCAACCTGATTTAAGACATCCTGTAAGGAACTGGAATGAACTTCACTTTCAATTCCCTTGATATGGTAACCAAAGTTATGGATAAACTCATTAAATTCCTTTAATCTTTCATGATCGGGTGGTTCGTGTATTCTATAAATAAAGGGTACATCTCGCCAGTACATATCCTCTGCTACAACCTTATTAGCTAAAATCATAAACTCCTCAATCAACTGTTCTGCCACTCCGTGTCTTTCTTCCTTAATATCAATTGGTTTACCATTATCATCTAAGATAACCTTTACTTCAGTTCTTTCAAAATCTATACTGCCTTCATTGAACCTTCTGCTCCTCAGTTTATCTCTTAATTTGTTCATTAATTCAAGTTGGTCCACAAAGTCATCATATAGTTCTCTCAGTTCCGTATTTTCGTGTACTAAAATACCGGTTACTTCATTATATGTCATCCTGTGGTTAGAGTTAATAACTGATGGTTTGATATCATAACTTTCTAAAGATAAAGGATTAAGCTGAATATCCATAAAGACCGTCATTGCCAATCGGTCTTCATTGGGACGTAAACTACAGAGATTATTGGATAATTTCTGAGGTAACATCGGTATTACTCTGTCAACCAGGTAAATGCTGGTCCCTCTATGCAGTGCTTCCTCATCTAAGTTACTTTCTTCTTTTACATAATGGGTTACATCAGCAATGTGGACACCCAATCTCAGCATATTATCTGATAATTTTTCTATAGAAACCGCATCATCAAAGTCTTTAGCGTCTTCTCCGTCGATTGTTACCATCGGAAGGTCTCTTAAATCAGCTCTTTTATTGATTTCTTCCTGGGGAATAGTTTCGGGTATCCGAGCCAGTTCATTTTTAACCCGGCCTGGAAAATCACCTGGTAGTTCTAACTGTCTAATAATGGCCTCAATATCAACACCCTTTTCATCCTGATAACCTAAAATCTCGGTTATCTTTCCTTCCGGATTTCTATTTTGCTGTGGCCACTCTGTAATCTGAGCCACTACTTTCTGATTGTTTTTAGCATCATTGATTTGGGAACCGGGAATAAAAATATCAAAACTTATCCGCTTATTATCAGGAACCACAAATCCATAATTTTTTACCTTTTCAAACTTACCTACAATCTGGGTATTAGCCCTTTCAATAATTTCAACTACTTCCCCCTCTGCTTTTTTACCGGTACTACCCGGTATCTTTTTAACAAAGACCTTATCATTGTGCATAGCACCATTTAAGTTAGAGGGGTTGATAAAGATGTCCTCATGACCTGGTTCTTCTGGTATTAAAAATCCAAAGCCGCGCGGATTTTTATCAATCCGGCCCGCTACTAAGTCAAACTTTTCGGGTAATCCATATTTATCTTGTTTGTTTTTATATATTAAACCGTCTTGATTTAACTGTTTTAAAATCTCTTCAAAATGTTTTCTCTGTCGGGAAGGTATATCAAATTCATCAAATAGTTCTTCTTTAGTCATCGGTCTAGTTGCTTTTTCTTCTAAAAATTCCAACAGTTTTTTTCTAGCGCTCATAAAATGACCTCCTCTTAGATTAAGCCTTGTTCTGTAAGCCAATTTAAAGTATCTACCAGTGTGGTATGAAGTGAGCGGGGTTTATATCCCAACTTCACTTTTGCTTTTTTATTGGAAAACTTTGTTTTAGTATTTAAGGTATAGAGAGCATAACGGGTTAACAAATTCTCGCATCCGACCAGTTTATTATATGTGTGTGAAAAAGGAATCCCAATTTTAGCCAGCCATAAGGGTAGATTAAAAGATTTAAAAAGAGGTTTTTTAAAGTTATCGATGACTCTAAAAATTTCTTTTATAGAAATATTTGTACCTGAAAGTATATACCCTTCCCCTTTTTTGCCATAAGCGGCTGCTTTAATAATACCGTCAGCTACATCCCTGACATCAACAAAATCATAGGAACCTTCTACTGAACAAAATAATTTACCTTTCAAATGGTCAATAATCATTCTGTTCATCGGGGATATTTTGTAATCATAAGGTCCTATTATACCGCTCGGATAAACAATCACAGCATTTAAGTCCCAATGTGAAGCGCGCAAAACTTCCAAGGTTGCCATTGCCTTGCTTTTGCTGTATTCTCCTCTAAGTTGTTCAATTACGATCGGATTTTTTTCTGTGATTTCTGAAATCACTTCTGGCACAAAAACATGGACCGTACTTACATAAACTAATCGTTTAACATCATATTCCTTACACACTTTTATTACATTTTTTGTTCCCTGATAGTTAACTGCTTTCAGGTCAGGGTCAAAATCCTTAATAGATACCTTACCAGCTAGATGATAGACCGTATCTATTCCTTCAAAGGCAGGCTGAAGTGAATTCTTATCACAGATATCGCCTTTTATGATTTCAACATCTAGATCATCTAGCATACTATGATCTTCACCTGTAAGTACAAAGGCCCTGATTTTTTCATCTTTATTTTCAATTAATTTCCTTATTAATACATAACCTAAATGTCCTGTTGCCCCGGTTACCAAGATCATGGTCATCGCTTCCTTTCATCAAACCGGAGTTAAATAAGACTAGAGACCGAGGTCGTCAGATATAGACTGCATTCCTTCTAAAGCCAATCCGATAAATTCTTCTAAACTTAAGTCCATCTCTTTACAGGAAGCTATTACATCTCGGTCGGCTCCTTTGGCAAAAGAACTTTCCGAATATCTGTTCATTACAAACTCGGTATCAACTGCATCTAAACTCTTTTCGGGATGAATTAAAGTAGCGGCAACAATTAATCCTGTTAATGGATCACTTGCATAAAGTGCTTTATCTAATAGAGACTTTCTTTCAAAACCGTGTTCATGGTTATGAACCTTTACGGCATAAACAATATCATCATCCATACCCATCTCTTTTAACATTTCTGCTCCTACAATACTATGTTGTTCAGGGTCATCGGCTGTTTCTTCATAATCAATATCATGTAAAAGACCGGTTAGACCCCATTTTTCTTTGTCCTTATCAAAGTATTCAGCTAATCTCTTCATTACTGCTTCCACTGCCAGACAGTGTTTTACTAAATTATCCTGATTAATGTTTTCTTTTACTAATTGGTAAGCTTCTTCTCGCTTCATTATTATTTAGCCTCCTTAACTTTCATGAATTTTGCTTCTGCCTTTGCAAATAATTCGCCTTCTTTACTTCTTACTTCTGCTTCTGTAAAGTATAATCCTGTTTTGTTTTTAATTATTTCGGCTGTAACAACCAGCTCAGTCCCAATAGGAACCGGATTATTAAAGCGAATATTCATCCGGGCGGTTAAAGCTGGAATATTATTTAAAGTTAATACTTTGGCCATAGCTTCATCAAGTAGAGTGGTAATTAGTCCTCCGTGCATAATACCACTGTATCCCTGGTGTACATCCTGGGGTGTGAATTCAGCCTTTACTTTTTTATCGCCTATCTTATTGAATTTGAGCTTTAATGAAATCGGATTATCTTCTCCACAGGCAAAACACATATTATCGTTTCCTAAATCCATTATATCACCTCTAGTCTAAAATTAAAAAAAAGGCAAAAATCCCCCTCTTACAGAAGATAATTGCCCTTTTTATATCATACTTAAAATATCTTTAGTTTTTACTATTTTATATAAATAGTGGTGCAAATACTAATGAAACTATTGTCATCAGCTTGATTAATATATTTAGAGCCGGTCCGGCTGTATCCTTGAAAGGGTCACCAACAGTATCTCCTACAACTGAAGCGGAATGAGTGTCGGTTCCTTTTCCACCAAAGTTGCCGGCTTCAATATATTTTTTAGCATTATCCCAGGCTCCACCTGCATTGGCCATCATGATCGCTAATAGAACTCCAGAACTTAAGGAACCTGCTAATAGGCCACCTAAAGCGCGAACGTTCCATAAGCCGACTACAACGGGCACAATAACAGCCAGTAAACCGGGTATTACCATCTGTTTTAAAGCGGCAGCTGTTGAGATATCTACACACTTCTTATAGTCTGGTGTACCTTCCCCTTCCATAATACCGGGAATTTCTTTAAACTGTCGTCTAACCTCAGCGATCATCTGGAAAGCTGCTTTACCAACAGCATCCATTGTAAGTGAGGAAAAGAGGAATGGTAACATAGCACCAATGAATAGCCCAATAATAACATTAGGATTAGTAAGACTAATTCCATCTAAGTTTACTGCTGAAGAAAAAGCTGCAAATAATGATAAAGCTGTTAGGGCAGCTGAACCGATTGCAAAACCCTTACCGATTGCAGCTGTAGTATTACCTACAGAGTCTAACTTATCGGTTCTTTCTCTAACTTCAGGTGGTAGCTCTGCCATTTCAGCAATTCCACCTGCATTATCTGCGATTGGTCCATAGGCATCAATTGAAAGTGTAACACCGGTGGTTGCTAACATACCCACGGCTGCCATTGCTATACCGTAAAGTTCTGCAAAATGATATGCAATAAAGATTACGAGTGCAATTACTAAAATCGGAAATAAAGTACTTCTC
This sequence comes from uncultured Halanaerobiales bacterium, assembly GCA_964642575.1. Taxonomy (GTDB): domain Bacteria; phylum Bacillota; class Halanaerobiia; order Halanaerobiales; family M55B127; genus M55B127. The sequence goes on along the minus strand of CAZXRH010000032.1, from coordinate 9,792 downwards.
ATACCTACAGATAAACCACTGATAATATTAGTTGCAGTTCCGGATTCAGACTGTTCTGCAATATATTTAACTGGTGCAAAATGTTCTGATGTATAATATTCTGTAATCCTACCAATGAGGATACCGGCCACAAGTCCGGCTACTACAGCATAAAATACTCCCATATCACCAATCATATATCGAATTAAAAAGAATGCTCCAATAACTGTTAAAATAGCACTGCCAATTGTGCCTCTTTCGAGAGCTTTAGCGGGATTACCGCCTTCCTTTAATTTAATAAATTGACTCCCAATAATTGCTGCCACAATACCAACTGCTGCTAGTAATAGTGGTGTAACGACGTGGTTTACACTCATGACAGTTCCTAGTGTCATGGCTGCCACGATAGATCCTACATAAGATTCAAAAAGGTCTGCCCCCATACCGGCTACATCTCCAACATTGTCTCCAACATTATCAGCAATAACGGCCGGGTTTCTAGGATCATCTTCCGGGATACCTGCTTCTACCTTACCTACTAAGTCTGCTCCCACGTCTGCTGCTTTGGTATAAATACCTCCACCTACACGTGCAAAAAGAGCGATAGAACTGGCTCCGAAAGCAAAACCTCTGATATAATCAATATTTTTTGTGAAAAAGATATATAAAATTCCAAGTCCAAGTGTACCTAAACCAACAACTGACATTCCCATCACTGATCCACCGGAAAAAGCAATCTGTAAAGCTTCATTTAGACTATTCTGAGCTGCATTAGTAGTACGAGCATTGGCCTGGGTAGCAATCTGCATACCGATAAATCCAGCCAAACCAGAAAAAATAGCACCCAATATAAATGAAACAGCGGTCTGCCAGCCTAAATTACCTGTAAAAGACATAATTACTGCTACAATTAAAACAAAAAACACTAATATTCTATATTCACGGCCTAAAAAAGCCATTGCTCCTTCATTAATGGATCTTGATAATTCTTTCATTCTATCTGAACCCACATCAGCTTTTTTAACTTTAGAGGCCATATATAATGCGAATAATAGTGCAATCACTCCTGCAGCAGGAGTTATAAAATTCATCTTTCGAACACCCCCATGTCTATATTTGATTTTTTAGATAAATGCAATGATTAATGAAGTTAACATAAACACTATAGCAGCTACTGTTGTAAACTTACTTAATTTTTCATCCAAACCTTTATTCTTTTTACCGAAAAATTGACTGGCTCCACCGTCAATAACACCGGACATACCAGCACTTTTTCCTGATTGAAGTAAGACACCTACTATTACTGCTATCGCAACTATTAAGTGAAAGATTTTTAGTGCAAACACTATAGGTCACCCCCAGCTATTATTATTTCGCTATTCATTCCTCAGCACTTTTACATTTTAACATAATCATAATAAAAATACAATATATTAAGTAGATTTAATGGGTTTTTTGTAAGACTTAAACAAATAGAGGGGTTGATTGGAATTAATCAACCCCCTTTTTGTTATTCTTTACTAAATATATAGCTTAATTATACAACTTTTCTGACCTTTTCTTTAATTTTATCACTAATATCTGTAAATAGTGAGTAAAGAACCGGTATTACATAAAGGGTTAAGAATGTTGAGAATAGAAGGCCACTAATTACAACAATTGCTAAAGGCTGTTCTAACTCTGAACCTTCTCCAATACCCAAGGCCAGAGGTACTAAAGCTAATACTGTAGTTAAGGCAGTCATCATAATTGGCCTTAATCTCACAGGTCCTGCCTCTAGAATTGATTCGATCTTACTTTTACCTTCTTCTCTTAACCTATTAATATAGTCTACAAGAACAATCGCATTGTTAACAACTATACCCGATAGAGTAATTATACCGATTAAAGCCGGTACTGAAATTGTTGTTTGAGTTATATACAGTCCAAAGATAACACCAATTACAGCTAATGGTACAGTAAACATAATCACGAGCGGATGAACCATAGATTCAAACTGTGAGGCCATGACCATGTAAACTAAAACAATGGCTAACAAGAAAGCATAAAACAGATCGGTAAAGGACTGTTGTAAGTCCTGGAACTGTCCACCATACCTGATACTATATCCTTCTGGAAATTCAACATTTTCACTAACCCGCTGTTGGATACTGTTAACTGCTGTTCCTAAGTCAGTCTGGAAAAGAGAAGCTGTTATTTCAGCATATCTTTCCTGATTGATTCTTAAAATTTCTTTCGGGCCTGTTGATATTTCAAAGTCTGCAACCCTTGAAAGCGGTACTTTTGCACCACGTGGTGAAGGTAGCATGATATTTTTAATCTGTTCAATATTTCTTTTATCTTCTTCAGATAATGTTACTCGTACATCATACTGGTCACCACCAACTTCAAACTGGGTTGCCACACTACCTGTAATAGCAGTTTTTACAGTATTGGCCACACTGCGGGCTCTTAAGCCCAGACGGGCAGCTAAAGCGCGATCAATATCAATTAGAAATTCCGGCCGACCTTCTTCAAAGGAGTCTTCAACTTCTCTAACTCCTTCAACTTGTCTCATCTCTTCCATAACAAGCCCGGATAATCTTTCTAATTCTTCTAAGTTCTGTCCTACTACTTTAATATTAATAGGAGAACCACCGGTTGGACCAAAGAATCCACTTTGTGATTCAATTGAAATATCAGTACCCGGAATTTTAACTTTTTGTCTTAATTCCTCCATTACCTGACTAGTAGAACGATCTCTTTGAGCTAAGTCTTTTAAGATAACTGTAAAGGAACCAACTTCAGAGGAAGTGGAACCACTCATCATGTCTCCAACCCCAATATTAGAAAAAACAGTTTCGACTTCAGGAATTTCACTAATCGTATCTTCTAAGTTGGCTGCGACATCTTCTGTCTCTTCTAAAACAGTTCCTACTGGTAAACTATATTCAACAGTAAACTGACCTTGATCAAACTGTGGTAAAAATTCTGTTCCTAAGTCTATTGCCATAAAGCCAGCTCCAGTTCCCAGTGCTAAAATCAAGATTATGATAACCCAGCGGTGTTTTAAAAACCAACTGAGTGAACTTTGATAACTTTTCCGGACTGTACCAAGGGCTGTTTCACGGCCCAGTTTCATCTGCTTTTTACTGAGTTTTAATATTTTAGAGGAAAGCATTGGAATCAATGTCAATGCAACTATCAGGGAAGCAAATAGTGAGAAACTAACTGTTAAAGCAAGTTCCCTAAATATTTGAGCAGTTAAACCCTGAACAAAGATTACCGGTAAAAATACTACTATTGTTGTAAAGGTAGAAGCAGTTATTGCCATTCCTACTTCTTCACTACCACGGCTAGCAGCTTCTACTCTTTCTAAGCCGTACTGTTTAAACCGGAAGATGTTTTCTAAAACAACAATCGAGTTGTCCACTAACATCCCGATACCGAGAGCAAGTCCACCTAGGGAAATAATGTTTATGGTAAGACCTCCAAAGTATAATAAGAGGAAGGTGGCTACAACTGATATTGGAATAGTTAACCCAATAATGAATGTACTCCTAATATTTCTTAAAAATAAAAAGAGTACAATAATTGCTAAGAGTCCACCTAGGATTGCATTACGATATACATTATTTATAGAATCCTCAATATATTCAGCCTGGTCTGCAATCGGTACTAAATTTAATCCACTATAATCACTTTTGATTGCATCAATTTCATCCCGGACCCTGTTTGCTACAGCCACGGTATTGGCATCAGTCTGTTTTTGGATGGTCAAACCAATACTGGGCTGACCGTTAACTCGTGTTATACTCTGCACTTCTTTAAAAGTATCTTTTACATTAGCAATATCACTTAATTTAACAAATCCCTGCTGTGATCCAGTCGGGATTAAAACTTCTCTTATTTGGTCAACATTTTCAAACTTACCAGTTACTCTAATCAGGTACTCAATATTACCTCGGTCTACTTTACCACCTGACAAATTAAAGTTTTCTAATAATAGATTTTGAGTTACCGAATTAAAGTTAACTCCGTAATTTTCCATTTTGTTGCGATCTAACTCAATTAATATTTCACGATCAAGACCACCTGTTAAATTAACAGAAGCAACACCAGGTAATCTTTCCAGCCTGGGTACAATGTTGTCCTCAACATTGGTCTTTAAGTCAGCTAAGTTTTGACCACTGTAAACTCCTAACTGTAAGACAGGAATCATAGAGGGGTCAAACTGAAAAATTAAAGGTTCACCTGTATCATCGGGTAATACTCCAGATACTATATCAGTTGCTTCCCTCATATCCAGAGCAGCAAAGTCCATATCAGTACCATAGTTAAATTCCATTACAATCGTAGACTGTCCCGCATCTGAAGTCGAGTTGATTGATTTGACATTGGTTACTGTTGCCAATGAGTTCTCAAGTGGCTTGGTAACCAAGGATTCTACTTCTTCGGGACCAGCATCTTGATAAGATGTTATGACAGCTGCTCCCGGAAAGGTGATATTGGGTAATAGGTCGATATTTAATCTATCAAGTGAGATAAAACCCAATATTACGACCAAAAGGATCAGCATAACGGTTGTAACAGGTCGTTTTATCGAGAAATCAGAAATCTTCATTATTCAATCACCTCAACGGCCTGTCCATCACTTAAATTCTGTTGTCCCTGAATAATGACCTTATCATCTTCCCAGAGACCGTCAGTGATTTCAACCTTATTATTATAGACAATTCCAATCCCTATATTGATTTTGACGGCTTTGCCATCCTGTACTACAAAAACATGAGGAAAAGTATCTAAATCTACCACGGCATCAATAGGTAAGGTTAATGCTTTACGTGCACTTTCTTTACTGATCTGAACATCAACAAACATACCAGGATATATCATGTCAGATTTTTCTACTATTTCAATAGTTATCGGATAAGCTTCATTTTGGGGATTAGTTACCGGTGAAATACTTTTTACCTTACCCTGATAAGTATTGGTAGTTCCATTTTTAACAAGTACTTCTACTGTATCTCCCTGACTTATATATGGTCTAAGGTCTGGAGTTACATTAGTCTCAACATTAAGTTTATCAGTTACTGCCAACCTCACAACTGGATTTCCTGGCCCCACCATTTCGGCTTCTTCAACATTAACAGCCGCAATGTGAGCACTAATAGGACTCGCAATTTGAGCTTTGGATAACTGTAATTCAACCTGTTCAAGTCCAGCTTGAGCCTGATTTACATTAGCCTGGGCAGCATCAATTTGTTCCTGGTCTGCACCTTTTTTTACTTTCTCTAAGTTTGATTTAGCAATTTTAACATTAACTGAAGATACTTCAACCTGTGTTTTAGCCTGATGTAACTGCTGTTCTAATTGTGTTGGATTATTAAAAGTCTCTTGAGCTATCTCATACATCTGTTTAGATGAATCAACTGAAATCTCAGCCTGTTCTTTAGCAATTCGGGCACTCTGAACAGATACTTCGGCATTTTCTACCTGTAGTTGAGCATTTTCATAAGCTGTTTGAGCATTTTCTAATTGTAGCTTGGTGCCTTCTAGTTGTTTTTCACTAATTACGTCATCTTTAAAAAGCTGCTGCATTCTTTCATAGTCATTTTGAGCTTGATCCAGGTTGTTTTTGGCTTGTCTTACTCCAACTTTGGCCTGGGCCAGTGCTTTTTCAGCTTGGTTTACTCTTTCTTCGGCTGACTGCAGTTGTTTTTGCGCATTCTTATACTGCAATTCGGAATTTATAAGCTGTTGTTTTAAAGAAGTTTTATCATTAAATATTTTTTGAATCAATTCCAGGCTTTTTTTGGCACTATCTAAAGAAACCTGAGCCTGTTCATAGTTTGCTTCTGCAGTTTGGATATCTTCTTTTGAAGCACCTTTTTTAAGCTGAGCTAAATTAGCTTTAGCAGCTGCTAAACCGGCTTCTGATTGTTTCTTTTGAATTTCTAACTGTCTGGTGTCAAATTCTAATATTTTATCACCTTGATTTACCTTATCACCTACTGATACATAGACCTCATTAACTACTCCATTTATTTCAGCCGGTAGATTAACCGTCTTTTCAGGAACAACTTTACCTGAAAGCAGCTCTGTTATTGTAATGTCTTCTCTTATGGGTTGAGTGGTTTTTACGGGCGTCTGTGCACTTACAATTAAACTAATGGATAATACAAAAACTAAAGTTAAAAATATTATTTTATTGGCTTTCACTTTGAATCACATCCTCAAAATAGTTATTTAGGGTTCCAGTTTTATGCAATAAATTAAAGATGCTCATTATATACTGATAATGAGTCTGATTTTTACTGATTTGAATCTGGCTTAGATTTGTTTCTGCTCGGAGTACATCCAGACTAGTTCCTACTCCATTTTCATATCTTTTTACCGCCTGATTGTAATTTTCTTTTGCTTGCTGTTCATTCTGTTTTGCTATTTCTAAACTTTGACGGTTTTCATCAATTTTGTATAAAGCGGCCATGATTTCCGTTTCTATATTCTTTTTGAGCTGCTTTTTGTTATTATCTAAATTAGCCTTATCTAAATCTACCTTTTCTTGTTTTAATTCAGATTTGTTTCCATCATAAAGTGAAACCTGTCCACTTAATGTGACTGAAAAACTACCATCACTTAAATCAAGGTCACTACCCTGAAAGTTATAATTTCCTCTTAAGAAAAAGGAAGGTTTAAATAAATTGTCTTCTAACTTCTTATTAATATCTTTCATTTCCTGATTAATATCAAGGCTTTTAATCTCAAATCGGTTTGCATAAGCTTTATCAAGCTGGGTTTGTAGTTTCTCTTCTAATTCAGGAATAGCGGGTTGTTTTAAAGTGAAATCGGTATTATCTATCTCCAGAAGATCTGCCAATCTTTTTTTGGCTATCCTAAAATCATTTTCAGCAGTTAAGATGGACTGTCTTGTCTTATTTAGTTCAATTTGTACTTCATTAACATCACTTTTAATTACAAGACCTGCTTCATAATTTTTCTGAACATTATCTAAATGGTTTTTGACTAACTTTAAAGAATTCTCTTGAACCTCTAAAAGGCTTTCTTTGATCAACACATTGAAATAGGATTGGATAACAGCATTTAAATTGTCATTTAAGGTTTGTTCATACTTTAAGTTATTGATTTGAACTCCTTTTTCACTTAACTTAACACTATTTTTAACCTGGCCACCTAAATATAGTGGTTTATTGATCGTTAAGGTGGCAGAGTAGTTATCCTGAGATTGTTCTTCGAATTCGATCGGCACTAATTCCCCAATACTGGGTGTTTGGGGTGAAACGGGTGTAAAAAGATATTTTGAAGGTGTTAAGGGAGCTTCTCCCAACCTAGTATAGGAAGTCTGTAGATTAACTTCGGGGGCTAAGCCCTTCTTTGCCACCTGTAAATCTATTTGGGATGACTCAATATCCCTTCGCGCATTTTCTAACTGACTGCTGTTTTGGATTAAATACTGAACTGCTTTATCTAAAGTTATTTCTTCTGCACTTACATTGATCGTTAAAGATGTAAGTAATAATAGAATTAAAAATGTAGTTAATAATTTACTTTTTTTCATCACTTGCTTCCCTCCTATCCAAACCATGCATAATAAAATCGTATATTTTCTTTGTTTTTTCTTCTATATCACCTTTAAGACAACAGCTAAAATTATTATGAGCGCTGTTCGCAGCATTAATGATCATTAGGGCATATTCATCACTGTTTCCGTTTCGAAATACACCTTTTTCAATTCCTTTATTGATCGTGTTTTCAAGAACAGAGACCATCTGTTGATGTCTATTTTGCATAATTTCTTTAAATTCTCTGTTAATCACATCATTATTATTAATCAACATTCGGGCAACTTCATAATTATTTTCAATAAATTCAATCCTGTCTTTAATATACTGATAAATAACTTCTTCTGGATTAAGATTACTTTTATTTAACTTAAGTACTTTTTCAAAATATGATTGACCTTTTTCTCTTATTATAGATAAAAAGAGGTCTTCTTTACTGTCAAAATGCCAGTAAATCGTTCCTTTACCTACATCTGCATTATTTGCAATTTGAGACATTGAAGTATCACTAAATCCTTTTTCTGCAAATAATTTAATGGCTGTATTAATAATATTAGTTTTAGTATCTTCTTTCATCAAATCATCTCCTATTTTTACTCGACCGACCGTTCAGTTTAGTAAATTAATCTTAACAGATATTATCTTGGATGTCAATGTATTTTTCTACAAAGGAAATATATTATCTTGGTTAAATAATACAATATAATAATATATTATATCTGATTTGTATTTTATTTAAACTAATAATAAAAAAACCATTAATCCTTATGTTTGGGATTAATGGTTTAACTATCATATCAATATATTTATTTTATGGGATCATAACCTAAATTACGGTGAATATCAGCTAAAAGTTTATGCCCCTTTATACTAAAATGTACTTTGTCTTCCTGAAAATATATAGCTGGTAAGTTACTGTTACCCTGCTTTCCATTAAGAGTTTTATAAGTGGGGACTACCTTAACATTATGTCTTTCAGCAGCCTGAATAAGCTGCTTGCGCCAGTCTTCATAGGCATACTGTTTTAATTCCTGAAAATGACCAATATTTTTCCAGGTCTCTGTAATAGCAGGTGGAATACCGGTTTCTGCTACCATAATTAAAGTATTTTTAGAATTATTTAAACGAGTTATTTCATCAAACAGCAGATCAAACTGTTCCCCCATCCTATTGGTGGTCATATTTAATTCCTTTTTATATACCCGGTCTGTCTTATATAAATAAGGCATGATCTCATGCCAGCCAATCCAAATTATAATAATATCCGCACTTTCTAAATCAGCTCGAAAATCCTGGTTAGTAGTAACAAGATGCACCCATTCTGAAATATTTCGTTTTTTGTCTTCTGCCCAGTTATTAACTTCCACTTCTACTTTTAAATCTTCTTCTACATATTCAGAATAAACCTGTACATAACTCTCAGACGGTTTTACTCCATAACCAGCTGGAGTAGCATCACCAAATGCAGTTAGATATATTAATTCTTGGGGAGACTGACTTTGGATTTCTGTATTGTATTGAAAAACAAATATCATCATAAATAAGATAAGAAAAGGGACTAATAACCTCTTTTTGCTATACATTTTGTGTTCTCCTTCTTTTAAAATAAAATAACCCCTGTCAGCATGAACTTTCTTTAGTCAGGAGTTAGTTAGTTATCTATAATATTTTGAGTTAATTATACCACCGGAAAACCACTTATGCAATAAAAAAGAAAATAAAAATAGGACAAGAGGTGGGTAACCCACCTCTTGTTTTTTATATATATTATATATTTGAATTTTGATTATTTATTGATATTGTAAAACGCATCCATACCGGCATAACGAGCTGCATTACCAAGTGCTTCTTCTATTCTAAGCAGCTGATTGTATTTAGCTACTCTTTCGGAACGAGCTGGTGCTCCGGTCTTAATCTGGCCAGTATTCATTGCAACGACCAGGTCAGAAATAATAGTATCACTTGTTTCACCACTACGGTGTGAAATTACAGCAGTATAGCCTGCTTTTTTGGCCATTTCAATTGTATCTAAGGTTTCAGTTAAGGTTCCAATCTGATTAACCTTAATTAAAATGGAATTACTTACATCATCTTCAATACCTCTTTTTAGACGTTTACTATTTGTAACATAGAGGTCATCTCCGACTAGTTGAACACGGTCTCCAATTCTTTCATTTAATAAGGCCCAGTTTTCCCAGTCATCTTCATCAAGGCCATCTTCAATTGAAATAATGGGCTATTTATCTACTAA
>CAZXRH010000031.1:0-18178 GCA_964642575.1 uncultured Halanaerobiales bacterium | reverse complement strand
CCACCACAGGGTTGTAACTTTTCTCCCAGGTGTCCTTATGCTGATGATAAATGTAAAATGGTAGAACCAGAACTACAATATCTATCAGATGGAAGGAGGGTTGCCTGTCATAAAGATAACTTAGAACAATATAATTTATTATAAAAATAAACAGGAGGTTATTAATGTGAGAAAGAGTTTATCAGTTCTTTTAGTTTTATCATTATTGTCTGGTTTAATGATTTTTTCTGCAGTGGCCTTTGCTCAAGATGATATGACAACTGTTGATATAGCCATTCAGGCTGAGCCATCTAAGTTAAATCCCATTACTTATCAGGATACCGAAACTGACTTTGTTTTAAGTCAAATTTGTGATCCTTTAGTTGAAGTTTCACCAGAAGGTTCCTATACTGCAGAAGGTGCAGTTATTGAAGATTACAGCGTAGAAGAAGATGGTAAAGTTTATATCTTTAATATTAGAAAAGGGATTAAGTTTCACAATGGTGAAGATTTAACTGCCGAGGATGTTAAATTTACATACGAATCCTTGATGGATAAAGAGCTAGCTTCACCTCATAGAAGTTATTATGAAGGTATTGAAAAATTGGAATTAGTTGATGAATATACTCTTAAAGTTACTTTAGGAGAAACTAATGTAACTTTCTTAACTAATGCAAGATTACGTAACCACGTATTACCTAAAGATTATATCGAAGAAGTTGGTTGGAGTGGCTATGAACAAAAACCAATTGGCACTGGACCATATGTCTTTGTAGAACACGTACCCGGTCAAAGAATTGTTTTAGAGAAAAATGAAGATTACTGGGATGGTACAGCTAATATTGATAGATTAGTATTTAGATTCTATCCTGAAACTACTTCAGCTGTAATGGCCTTACAAACCAAAGAAATTGACTTTATTGCAGAACTGCCTGCTGAAGTATATCAGAACTTAAAAAGCAAAGAAGATGTTGGTTTGAAGTTTGGAAGCTATAACAAGTTTGAAGACCACAGAATTTGCTTTAATAAAAGAGAAGACAGTATATTTAGTGATGTTCGTTTAAGAAAAGCTGTTGCTTATGCTATTAACAGACATGAGCTGATTGAATTAACTAGGGGAGAAATGGCGGTACCTGCTGTAGGCCGTGTACCTGGGTTCCACCCTGCTAGTGCTCCTAATGCTAATGCCTATGAAGAAAACTTAGATAGAGCAAGAGAGTTAATGGCCGAGGCCGGTTATCCCGATGGATTTAAAACTAAGATTTTTGCTCCCTCCGGCTATCGTGAAAGAGTACTTGAAGTACAACAGATTCAGCAACAACTAGCTAGAATTGGTATTGACTTAGAAGTTGTTACTTTAGAATGGGGAACTTATCTGGATGTAACTGCTGAAGGTCAAGCACCTATGTTTAGAGAAAGATGGTCTGCTGGTGTACCTTCACCATATAGTTTTGTAGAAAACTGGCATTCTGAATCTGGTTGGAACTCCATTTTTGGTACTTACAATAATGATGAAGTAGATGCCTTAATTGATCTAATTAAAAAGACCACCAATCAGGAAGAAAGATGGCAGCTATATAGAACCGTGCAAAACTTAGCTATGGATGAAGTAGCTAGTTATCCACTTTACTGGCCTGTAATTGGTGAAGCATACAATGATGAACTCGTTATTCCAGAACATGTATGGAATGTATTTAAAAGACCTATCTATAATGTTGACCAGTGGAAGTTTGAGTAACTAACAGGTAAAATTAAATATAAACTACAAAAGGCAACCCATAAGGGTTGTCTTTTTTCTTTGATATATATTATAATATAATAAATGCAATATTTCTGAGGTGAAATTATGTATCTCGACTTAATAAAAAAACGTGTTAAAAACAGTACTATCAAACCATTAGGAGTTAAAGCTAAATTTGCTGTTTTAATTCCTATTATAAATTTAAATGACAAACTACATTTACTTTATGAGATTAGATCAGAAGAAATTGGCACCCAGCCTGGTGAGGTTTCTTTTCCAGGGGGACGTATTGAAAAGGGAGAGACTGCTCGACAAGCAGCAGTAAGAGAAACTGAAGAAGAACTAGGTCTCGATAAAACCCAGATTGAAGTTATAGGACAGATGGACTATTTGATTCCACCGTTTAACATCGCTTTATATCCCTTTACAGGTCAGCTCAAGATTGACAGTTTAGATGAACTGGATATTAATCCAGCAGAGGTAAAGGAAATTTTTACTGTCCCTTTAAACTTCTTTTTAGAAAACGAACCTGAAACTCATGTGGTCAACTGCCACCATGAAATAAATGAAAACTTTCCATACCATTTGATCCGAAATGGTAAAGAATATGACTGGCGGGAAGGTGAATATCCTGTGAATTTCTATAAATACAAAGATTATGTGATCTGGGGCATGACTGCCCGTTTTACAACTAATTTGATTGATAAGATCAGAAATAAATAATTTTTAAAGGAGGAGAACCGTTATGGAGAAAAAGCTGTACCGTTCCCGTGAAAATAGGGTTATTGGGGGAGTTGCTGGAGGTATAGGTGAATACTTTGAAATCGATCCTGTCATCGTTCGCTTGATCTTTTTAATCCTTTTCTTTGTTTTTGGGGTTGGACTTATCACCTATATTATAGCTTGGATTATTATCCCGGAAAGACCTCTAGATGAAGCGGAAGTAGAATATGAAATCGATGAAGAAGCGGTTAAAAAGCAAAAAGAAAAAAGGATGAAAGTCCTCGGCTATGTATTATTTGGCCTTGGTGTCTTTTTCATCCTCGAATTATGGTTTAATATTGATTTTGATTTGGGTCCTGAGTTTTGGTCGATTGGTTTGATTTTGATCGGTTTAGTATTAATCTTTAAACAGCAGTCTAAAAGAAAATAGATTAACCGGTATCTTTAGAAAACTCCGGCATATTTTTTCTCTGTTCCATTTTGGTTGTTACACTATTTAGAGTGATCTTTAACCAGATCGCTGCCGGAATAATACTTATAATTTCAGAAATGGGGAAGGCATACCATAATTCACTTAACCCATACCATTGACCTAAAAGATACATTAAAGGTAGTAATATTATAATCTGTCTTAAAAATGAGAAGAACAGACTGGGTAGGCCTTTACCCATGGCCTGAAATGTAGTAGAAACAATTATAGCTGGTCCAATAATAGGAAAGGCTATACTTATTCTTTTTAAGGCTGTGGTCCCGATTTCAATTAATTCCGGATCACTATTAAATAAACTGATTAAAAGCTGTGGTATTGATTGAAATAAGATAAAGCCGGCGGTTGTAAAGACAAAAGCAATTAAACCTGCCAATTTAATAGTTTTCATCATCCGTTTGGGATTATTATGCCCATAATTATATCCCACAATCGGCATATAACCTTGATTTAAACCAAAAACAGGCATAAAGACAAAGGACTGCAGTCTAAAGTATATACCGGCTGCTGCTATTGCGGTTGAATTAAAAGTCCCCAAAATTCTATTCATCCCAGCTAACATAAAACTAGCCAAAAACTGCATAATCATGGCTGGAAAACCAACCCGATAGATTTCAAAGATAACATTAAAATCAAATTCAAAGGTCTTTAGGTTCATTTTAAGTTCGTTTTTATCACTAAATAACATGATCATTAAGAAGATACCACTTAATAAGCGGGCTGTTACAGTAGCGATTGCAGCTCCCTGAATACCCAGACGAGGGAATATCCAGAGGCCGTAGATTAAAAAGGGGTCTAAAATAATATTGATGACCGCACCGATTATCATAACCAGCATTGGTACAAAGGTATTACCCTCACCCCGTAAGATATTATTGGAAATCATGGGGAAAAAGAGAGCCACTGAACCCATTAGTATTATAGATATATATTGAGTCCCCAAATTAATAAGATTGGGATCATTTGTAAAAATAACAAACAATCGATCTGATAGAAAATATCCGATCAAGGCCATAACCACACTATAAAATAATGAAATTAAAATAACATGTTCAGCTGCATTGGAAGCCTGTTTACGTTTGCCCTGACCTAATAATCTTGATATTAAAGAACTTGTGCCAACTCCAGTTCCAACAGCAATTGCTATAATAATCATTTGTAAAGGGAAACTGAGAGATAAAGCTGAAAGCGGATCTGTTCCCAATCTTCCGACATAAATACTATCAACTACATTATATAAAGCTTGAATAGCCATTGCTATAATGGAAGGAATTGATAATCTGAAAAGCAGGGGTACAATTGGTTCTGTCCCCATTCTTTTGGAATTTCTTTTTTGCACTTTAATCACCTCGAAAATATCGTCCATGTGAGTAAATGATATAGTATAATATTTTTAATGTCAATGATAACACCTATTAATAAAGGGATTTTAATAAGAGGAGCATTCAAAATCATGAAAGAAGAAACTACTTTTGATACATTTAACAAACTTGATATACGAGTAGGTATAGTAAAAAAGGTTAAAGACTTTCCTAAAGCAAACAAACCCGCCTATAAACTATGGGTGGATTTAGGCGAAGAACTGGGAGTTAAAAAATCTAGTGCTCAAATTACTGAAAAATATGAAAAAAAAGAATTAAAAGGTAAAAAAGTAATTGCAATTGTAAATTTCCCACCTTTGCAGATTGCCGACTTCATTTCAGAAATACTGGTTCTTGGTATTTACGCTAAAGAAGGAGTTGTACTTTTAAGTCCTGATAAAGAAGTTAAGATTGGTTCTAAAATTGGTTAATTAAAAAGAAAGGGAGTTTTAAATTTGCTGGATAATAAAATAATTGATAAACAAGCGGAACAATTACATGAAGAGTTAATAAAATGGAGAAGAAAGATCCATAAAAATCCGGAACTGGGTTTTAAAGAATATGAAACAGCAAACTTTATTGCCGAAAAGTTACAAGAATTTGGCATTGAATACAAAAGGGTTTGTGAGACAGGAATTGTAGGTTTAATTGAGGGGGGAAAACCTGGTAAGACCCTAGCTATTAGAGCAGATATTGATGCCTTGGCTCTTACTGAAGAAAATGATGTTAGTTATAAGTCAACCAATGAAGGTGTAATGCATGCCTGTGGTCATGATGCTCATACAACAATTTTATTAGGTACAGCAAAAATAATAGCTCAGTACAAAGATAAAATTAATGGAAATATTAAACTGATTTTTCAACCAGCTGAAGAAGGACCCGGTGGGGCTAAACCAATGATTGAAGCTGGTGTATTAAAAAACCCAGATGTTGATTATATAATAGGACTACATGTAAATCCTAATCTTGAATCAGGTCACGTTGGTCTAAAAGAAGGGAGAATGCAGGCTGCTCCTGATTATTTTAAAATAAAAGTACTTGGAAAGGGTGGACATGGAGCTCGTCCCCAAGAGACGATTGATCCTATTGTGATCGGTTCTCAAATAGTATCTGGTATTCAGCAGTTAAAAAGCAGAGAAAGTGATACTTTAAAACCACTAGTCATTAGTATTGGATCTTTTCACTCGGGAGAGGCCTTTAACGCTATTCCGGCTGAAGCTGTTCTAACCGGAACTGTCCGTTCTTTTGATAATGAATTACGAAAGAAAATAAAGAAACGGATGGAAGAATTAGTACAAAATATAACCAAAGCGTATCAGGCTGATTATGAGTTTGAGTATTCTTTTGAATATCCTCCCCTCTATAATAATAAAGAACTGACTGATTTAATGAGACAAGTTGTGATTGAAAATTTAGGAGAAGAAACACTCTATAATATACCCGAACCTTCTATGGGAGCAGAGGATTTTGCTTATTTCACACAAGAAATACCGGGTTTGTACATGAGATTAGGAACTAGAAATGAAAAAAAGGGAACTGTTAATCCCCTTCATTCAGCCAATTTTAATCTGGATGAGGATATTTTAACACAAGGAGTAAAGCTGTTTTTATATGGTGCAAACAAGATTTTAGATGACTGTTAAAAGATAAATAAAAAACGGGATGGTGACTACTGAAAAAAGAGTTGTCATAAAGACACCTTCAGAGGCATAGTTATTATCACCATCAAATTTTTCTGCAAAAAGAACAACCTGTGCTGCTGAGGGCATGGCCGCTAATAAAACACTAACCTGATATATAATGGGTTCTAGTTCGAAAAATGAAAGGACAAGTAAAGTTATTAAAGGATAAATTAATAACCTTAAAACGGTCATAAATATTAATACTTTATCTGTAAATAGGTTTTTAAAGTCTGCATTTACTAAAGAACTACCAATTACTAACATTGATACTGGAAAGGTTATATTACCAAGCATTTCTAATGAACCGGTAATAAAACTAGGCGGTCTTAAGCCTGTGAATAAGAGGAAAAATCCAATAATGATAGCTATTACTCCATTATTGAATAAACTCTTATATTCAAAATCATATTTTTCGCCTGCTTTTCTATTAAATAGGTAAACACCATAAGTCCATACTAATACATTAAAAAAGATAATTTTTATTGAGTTTAAGATAATACCGTTTTCAGGAAAGATAGAAGTAATGACCGGTATTCCCATATAACCTACATTACCAAAAACAAGGATAAATTTGAATACAGTGTTTTTAGCTAGAGGTATCTTAATAACTTTACCGACAAGTTCTGTGATGATAATAATCATAAGGTATATACCAGCGGTAATAATAGTGAAAATTTTAACGTAATTTATTAGCTTAGTATTGATTTCTACCATCATCGAGGTTATAATTAAAGCAGGAAGTGCAACATCTACTAAGATACGAGATAGACCATTACTAAGCTTTTCATTAATAAAATTCAGTTTTCTTAATACAAACCCAAGCAATATTAATAGAAAAAGGCTTAAGATTTGTGAAATAACTACACCATATGCCATCCTTATACCCACTTTCCTATACATTTTCAAGTAATTGTATCATATTCTAAATTAGAGTGTCAAAGGGGCGATTAAAATTAATAACTTAGTTACTACAATTAAGGACTCCTGTCATGAGTGTTATGCTTGTGTGAGAAATTGTCCTGTGAAAGCCCTACGAGTAAAAAATGGCCAGGCAGAAGTTATAGAGGAACGCTGCATAAACTGTACTAATTGTGTTACTATCTGTTCACAGGGCGCCAAGGAGGTCAAAAATTATAAAGAGAAGATCAGTGCATTTTTAAAAGATGAAACTACCGATGTGGTGATTGGTCTTGCACCCAGTTTTCCTGCTTTTGATACTGACCTTTCCTTTCAGGATTGGGAAAACATATTACTTAAGGCGGGGTTTAAAGATGTTTATGAGGTAGCTTGGGGAGCTCAGTTAATAATTAATGAGTACCAAAAATACTTAGCAGAGTCAGATGAACCGGTAATCAGCACTGCCTGTCCGGTTGTAGTCAATTATATAAGAAAATATCATCCCGATTTAGTACAATATCTTGCACCAATTGTTTCTCCCATGGGGGCTCTTGTTAGGTATTTAGAAAAAGTACTGGATAATAAGACAAAGGTAGTTTTAGTAGGGCCCTGCCATGCCAAAAAAGCTGAGTTCATTGATTATAAAATGGTTGAAGGGGTATTAACCTATACAGAATTCTTTAATATGATTGAAGATGACTTTAATAACTATCAAAGTGAAATTCAAAAAAATGATGATCAAAACAAAAATCTGTCCTCAATTATAAAAAAAGCAGCGCGACAGGTGCCAATTGCTGGTGGATTAAAGGGTGCTCTCAATGACCAAACAGATGATAGGTATCTAAAAGTTGAAGGTAATAAGAAATTAAGTGCCCTTTTTGAAATGATGTCTACAGGAGAATTAAGACCCAAATTTGTTGACGCTTTATTCTGTGATGGCTGTATTAATGGAGTAGATTTAACAGAAAAAAGCCATTTTAAAAAAGAAATTGCTGTGAATAAATATATCCGTAATGGTAAAAAAGACAATCAGCTTAAATATAGAGAAGATTTAATGGATGAAGTAAGTTATAAAATAACCTTTAGTAAAGACTATCAAAAGTTGAAAGAACCATCTGAAGATGAAATTTGGGATATCTTAGCCCAAACTAATAAATACTCAGAAGAAGATCTTTTAAACTGTGGTGCTTGTGGTTATGATTCCTGTAAAGAAAAAGCCGCTGCAGTATATCAAGGTTTAGCTGAGGTTGAAATGTGTCTACCATATCTTTTAAATGAAAAGAGAAGTGAAGTTAAAGATATTAAAGATCTTAATTTAGAATTAGACAGTATTATCAACTCTTCTTATGATGGTATGCTTGTAGTTAATAAAGATCTTAAAATAGAAAGATTTAACTCTGCTTACTTAAAGATGGTTAATTTAGACGAAAAACAATTGTCGGACTTAAACTTAAATGAATTAGAAGATAAAAAGATTATTTACCCCTCTGCTGCCTTACTCGCTTTTAGAGAAAAAAGAAATATTACTATCGTTCAAAATACAAATAAAAAACGGCTTTTAACTACAGCAACTCCTGTTTTTTCAGAGGATGATGAGATTATAAGAGTAATTGTCAATGCAAGGGATATAAAAGAACTTGATATGGCAGTTGATAATGATTATTCTAAATCAGCAAAAATTAAACTTTCAATTGAGAGCAAAGATGATCAATTTAATGATATGTCGAGTATTGTCTGCAAATCTGAAAAGATGAAAAGAATAATAAGGATTGCCGATAAAATTGGTGATACCAATTCCACCGTCTTAATTTCAGGAGATTCAGGAGTTGGAAAAGAAGTAATAGCCCGATATATCCATCAGTGTAATGAAAACAGAGAAGATTTTGTCAAAATTAACTGTGGAGCGATCCCAGAAAGACTATTAGAATCTGAACTATTTGGTTATGAAACCGGTGCTTTTAGTGGAGCGAGAAGAGAAGGTAAACCAGGCCTTATTGAAAAAGCAAATAATGGGACCCTCTTTTTAGATGAAATCGGTGAAATGCCACTTAATATGCAGGTTAAACTGCTGCAGGTAATTCAGGAACATAAAGTAACCCGGATCGGGGGAGTAGAGCCTATTAGTGTTGATTTTAGATTAATAACAGCGACTAATAGGAAGCTTAAAGAGATGGTAGAGTCTGGCAACTTTAGAGAAGATTTATTCTACCGTTTAAATGTTATTCCAATTAATGTGCCGCCACTAACCGAAAGACCACAGGATATTATACCACTTTTTGAACACTATTCTGAACTATTTAACAATCAATATGATAAAAAGGTTCAATTTGATAAATCTGCACAAAATGTATTACTAAAATATGAATGGCCTGGTAATGTAAGAGAGATGATCAATTTATTAGAACGAGTAATAGTAACTGCAGAAGATCAGGCTATCATTAGAGGAGAAGATATTAAGGATCAATTAAATGTTAATGAAACCAATACTCAGTTAGAAGAAATTATTGTCAATGATATCATGCCTTTAAAAGAAGCGGTCAATGAAGTAGAGAAAAAATTAATTTCTTTAGCACAAAAAGAAGGAAAGTCAACCTATGAAATCGCTGATATGCTAGGGGTTAATCAATCTACAATAGTTAGGAAAATGAAAAAATACTTCCACTGATGCAAAAATGCATCTAATGATGCAAAACTGCATTATAGACTTAATCCTTTATTTCACAAAGATGCTATGATTTGTAGCTAAAAATAATTAATAAACCTGATGCAGTATTGCATCACACAAAGGTCCCTTAATAAGGGATCTTTTTTTTATTTATTACTATTAAATATATTAATCACTGATATAACAGGGTTAAAGGGGATAAATTCAAACATAAATATATGCCTGGCACAGTAAATGCATTATAATATAGGTGATAAGTTTGTGAAAAAAATCATTAGAAGACTTGTAAGAAAAAATTGTTTATCATTAAAACTATATATAAATAAAGGAGGGATTCTTACAATATAAGCCATTGTTAGTATTTATTTAAAAAATAGTGAAAGTTAAAAAAATTTAGGAAATTATGAGAAAGTGTTCACATACACGAAAGGGGGATAAAATGTCTACAGTTTCTACAAAAGATGTATATGAGATTAATCGAGATGAGTTAAAAAAAGAATTAACTAAGTTTGTAGGCAAAGAAAGATTTCAGGATGATGAATATATTAATAGAATACAAAAGAGACTTAATGAGATCTTACAGGAAAATCGCGGAGAAAAGGAAAATTTAATAGAGGTATTACATGAGGTGCAGGGGCTTGTTGGTTTTATTCCAAAATATGTGCAAAAAGAAGTTGCAAAAGCACTTGACTTAGCTCCCGGTGAAGTAAGTAGTGTAATATCCTTTTATGCCCATTTTTCTGAAAAACCAAAAGGGAAATATCAAATTGCAATTTGTAAAGGAACAGCTTGTTATGTTAAGGGATCCGTAGATATTATAGATCGCGTTAAAAAGGAATATGACCTTAAAGCTGGTGAATCAACTGAAGATGGTTTGTTTTCATTAGAAATAGTAAGATGTTTAGGTGCCTGTGGTTTAGGGCCTGTCATGACAGTTAATGGTAAAGCACATGGTTTATTGAATGCAGAGAAAGCAGTTAATATATTAAAAAAATATGAGAATAATGAAATGTAAGGAGGTTCAAATATGCAAGCAGCTGAAATAAATAGGTTAACATCCTATGATGGTTTTAAGGAGTTTCAAAGTTATTTAGAAAATGAACAAAAAGAAAGTCAGTTAACAAAAATATTGGTTGGAATGGGTACCTGTGGTATTGCGGCAGGGGCTGAAGATGTTTATGATTCCATAATGGATGAAATTGATAAAAAGAATTTGAAAAATATTCAAGTAACTAAAACAGGTTGTGTAGGTTTATGTGCAAAAGAACCGGTTATTGAGATAAAACAGGGTGATACCAGTGTACTTTATGGTGATGTTAATGCTGACAGAGCCCGTGAATTAATTAATGAAAGTATCATTGAAGGTAATATTATTAAAGAATGGCAGATACCTGAAGATGATCCGTTTTTTGCTTCTCAGAGTCGTATAGTATTAGAAAACTGTGGCAAAATAGACCCGGAAAGCATTGAAGAAGCAGTAATTAATAATGCATATAATGGTCTTGCCAAAGCAGTTAGTATGATGAATCCTGAAGATGTTATTTCAGAAATACAAGATTCAAAGCTTCGGGGAAGGGGTGGAGCTGGTTTTCCAACCGGCTTAAAATGGAAGTTTGCTAGAGATAATGAAAGTGATCAAAAATATGTAATTTGTAATGCTGATGAAGGAGATCCTGGTGCCTTTATGGATAGAAGTGTATTAGAAGGTGATCCTCATAAACTCTTAGAAGGGATGGCAATTGCTGGTTATGCAATTGGTGCTGACAAAGGATATATTTACTGCCGGGCCGAATACCCGCTTGCTATTAAACGACTTAAAAAAGCTATAGATGATGCCAAAGAGTTGGGACTCTTAGGTGAAAATATCTTAGGAACCGACTTCAATTTTGATTTAGAATTGAGACTTGGTGCTGGAGCATTTGTTTGTGGAGAAGAAACTGCCTTGATAGCTTCTATCGAAGGAAAAAGAGGAGAACCACAACCGAAACCTCCATTTCCGGCTGAATCAGGCTTAAATAAAAAACCTACTATTATTAATAATGTAGAAACCCTCTCAAATGTGCCAGACATTATTAGTAAAGGAGAAAGCTGGTTTAGAAGTTTTGGTACTGAAGAAAGTCCCGGAACTAAAGTTTTTGCATTAGCAGGAAAAATTAAAAATAATGGTCTTGTTGAAATCCCAATGGGAACTAAATTGGGAGAGATCATATTTGATATAGGGGGCGGACTTGAAAATAATGGACAGTTCAAGGCAGCCCAAACCGGTGGACCTTCTGGTGGATGTATTCCGATTGAATATTTAAATGTCCCAATTGATTATGAATCTTTACAAGAACTGGGAACCATCATGGGTTCAGGTGGATTAATTGTTATGGATGAACAGACCTGTATGATTGATCTGGCAAAATACTTCGTGGACTTTTGTAAAGATGAATCCTGTGGTAAATGTACACCCTGCCGGGTAGGTACAACTAGAATGTTAGAGGTACTGGAAAGAATCTCAAATGGTGAAGGTACTTTAGAAGATCTTGATTTATTAGAAGAAATGGGAGAAGTAATACAGGACTCAGCCTTTTGTGGTTTAGGTCAAACTGCTCCTAACCCAGTAATGAGTACATTAAGATACTTTAGAGATGAATATGAGGAACACATCCTAGATAACTATTGTGAGGCTTCAAGGTGTGCATCAATGTTTGATTCACCTTGTCAAAATGCCTGTCCAGCTAATGTAGATGTACCTCTATATATTGATTACATTAGACAGGGTAAATATAAAGAAGCCTATAAAGTAATTCAAAGAGAAAATCCACTTGCGTTAATATGTGGACGGGTTTGCTATAACCTTTGTGAAGGAGCTTGTAATAGAAATTCTATCGATGAAGCCCTCGCAATCAGGGAGTTAAAAAGATTTGCAAGTGACTATGTTCTTAAAAATGAAGGTGGCTTCCCGGTACCTGAAATAGAAGAAGAAAAAAGTAAAAAGGTTGCTGTGGTAGGATCTGGTCCCTCTGGTTTAACAACTGCCTTTTATTTAAGGAAAAAAGGTTATGATGTAACTATTTATGAATCATTACCTGTTGTAGGTGGAATGCTGGCAGTTGGTATACCTGAATACAGACTACCTAAAGACCTCCTCAATGAAGAAATTACAGTCTTGACAACTATGGGTGTAGATATTGTTGTTGATACTAAAATTGGCGAAGATATCACCCTCAAAGAACTTAAAGAAAAAGGCTTTGAAGCAGTCTATATGGCAGTTGGAGCCCATGAAGATAGAGAATTAAACTTAGAAGGTAATGACTTAGAAGGAGTATACTCAGGTGTTGATATCCTAAGAGATATTAATCTAGGTAATGACCTTGATATGAAAGATAAAAAAGTAGCAATTATTGGTGGAGGTAATGTTGCAATAGATGTTGCCCGAAATATGGTAAGATTAGGTGCTGATGAAGTTAATATAGTTTACAGAAGAACTATAGATGACATGCCTGCCCATAGAGAAGAAATAGAAGAAGCTCAGTATGAACAGGTAAAAATGAACTGTCTAGTTAATCCAGTAAAAATTAAAGGTGAAAACGGAAAAGTAAAAGCCTTAGAATGTGTTGAAATAGAAGGCGGTGAATTTGATACAAGTGGCCGCAGAAAACCAAGAGAAGTAAAAGATTCTAACTTCACTATGGAAGCAGATGTAGTAGTAACTGCAATTGGACAAAATGTAAACTGTAATTTCAACTGTGAAGAAGTTCAGGTTGATTTAAATGATAGTAATTTAATTGATATTGATGACTCCTTGCAGACTAATCTGGATTGGATATTTGCTGGGGGAGACTGTGTAACAGGCCCCTCTACAGTAGTGGAAGCTATCCAGCATGGTAAAGATGCTGCTCGAGAAATTGACATGTATCTGGGTGGAGACGGTAACATAATTTCTGAAATGGATATTGACCGTGAACTATCTGGGTCAATACTAGAGGAAGAAAAACCCAGAGTTAAAATGCCGACTATCTTACTTTCAGAAAGAAAACGCGGCTTTAAAGAAGTTGAAAAAGGTTACTCAGAAGATATGGCAGTGGAAGAATCCAGAAGATGTCTGCGCTGCGATGTAGAAAATAAGTAAAGGAGGATTAAAATGGCTGAAGAAAAAATCAATTTATATATAGATGATATTCAGGTAGAAGTAAATAAAGGAGACACAATTTTAAAAGCAGCTGAAAAAGCAGGCAAATATATACCAACTCTTTGTTACCTAGAAGAAATTAATGAACTAGGTGCCTGCCGGGTCTGTGTAGTAGAATTAGCTGACAGTAATCAGATTGTAGCTTCCTGTACAACTCCTGCCCAAGATGGAATGCAAATAAAGACAAATAGTAAAAAGGTTAGAAATACCAGAAAAATGAATATGGAATTCTTGTTATCTGACCATGATGTTAACTGTACATCCTGTATTAGAAATGAGGATTGTGAATTAAGAGAAGTAGCTGAATTTATGGGGATTAGAGAAATACGATTTGAAGGGGATAAGACCCATCAAGCAGTAGACAAATCAACACCCTCTATCATGCGAGATCCCGATAAATGTATTTTATGCCGGAGATGTGTATCAGTTTGTAAAGAAGTTCAATCTGTTAAGGCAATTGTGCCCGATGGAAGAGGTTTTGAAACAACGGTAAATCCTTCCTTTTATGATGAACTAGGAGATAGCCCGTGTGTTTATTGTGGTCAATGCTCAACTGTCTGCCCAACTGGTGCTATTACAGAAGTGGAATATGTAGAAGAAGTCTGGAATGCAATCTTTGATCCCGAAAAACATGTTGTAGTCCAAACTGCTCCGGCAGTCAGAGTAGGTTTAGCTGAAGCATTTGATGCTGAACCAGGTACCATTGTGACTGGACAGATGGTTAGTGCGTTAAAGAAATTGGGTTTTGATAAAGTATTTGATACTAACTTTACAGCTGACTTAACCATTATGGAAGAAGGAACTGAACTAATTGAAAGAATTAAAGAAGGTGGAACGTTACCATTATTTACTTCCTGTAGTCCAGGTTGGATTAAATTCATTGAACATCAGTATCCCGAATATTTAGAACATCTTTCAAGCTGTAAATCACCTCAACAGATGTTTGGGGCCCTATCTAATAGCTACTATGCCGAAAAAGAAGATATAGACCAAGATGATCTAGTCGTAGTATCAATTATGCCCTGTACCGCCAAGAAATTTGAGGCTACCAGAGATGAAATGAATAAAGATGTTGATTATTCATTAACTACAAGGGAACTAGGTAGAATGATTAAACAAGCTGGTATTAACATAATGGATTTAGAAGAAGAGGAACATGACAAGATGCTTGGCGTTTCATCAGGTGCAGCTGATATATTTGGTGCAACTGGAGGAGTTATGGAAGCAGCTTTACGGACTGCCTATGAAATTATAACAGGTGAAGAGTTGAAAAATATTGATTTCAATCAAGTTAGAGGCTTAAATGGATTAAAAGAAGCTTCTGTCATGGTAGGTGATTTGGAAGTAAAAGTTGCTGTTGCCCATGGTTTAGGTAATGCTAGAGTAATTTTAGATAAAATTAAAAATGGTGAAGAGTATCATTTTGTTGAATTTATGGCCTGCCCAGGTGGTTGTATAGGTGGTGGAGGCCAGCCCAAAGCAGCCTCTGATGAAGTAATAGAAAGAAGAATGAAAGCAATTTATGAAATTGATGAAAATAAGACATTGAGAAAATCTCATGAAAACCCATATATACAAAAACTGTATGAAGAATATCTTGAAAAACCGGGTAGCCACAAAGCACATGAATTACTGCACACCGAATACAAGGCTAGAGGTATATAATTTATGAAAAAAGTACCCGAGCCTACCATAAGAAGGTTGCTTAACTATTACCGGTGTTTACAAAATGGTGATAATAACCTGGAAGATGAATACATTTGTTCTGAGGCTCTTGGGGAAAAAGCAGGTATTAAATCAACTCTTTTAAGAAGAGACTTGTCCTTTTTTGGCCATATGGGCCGAAAGGGCAAAGGATATAATAAAGAAAATCTAAAAAATAGTTTAGAAGAAATTATTGGAATGAATCAAAGATGGGAAATCGCTCTAGTGGGAGCCGGTAATATTGGAAAAGCATTGTTAAGATATCAAAAATTCAAAGAAATGGGACTCTACATTACAGAGATATTTGATAATGACTTAGATAAAATTGGTAGAAGAATTAGTGGATATATAGTAAAAAATGTAAAGTTTCTAAAAGAAACTCTTGATGATAAAGGAATACAAATAGTAATTATTGCCACAAATGAAGAAGATGTTTCTGATGTAGCTCATCAATTAAAAAAGACAGATGTAAAAGCTGTCTGGAACTTATCATCTGGTCAAATTGATTTAGGTCAAGAAGTAGTAATTATAAATGAAGATCTCTGTTGTAGTATAGGGTGTTTAATTTACAAATTAAATGAATAATGTTGATCTAAAGGGGGATGCTATCTATTAGCATCCCTCTTTATCTGATATATACACATATTGATATGGATAATACCCTATGATATAATAACATGGAACCAAAAAAATTAACATTGGTCTTTATTTTAAAGGAGAGCGATAATATTATAAGTCAAAATAATAAAAACAGTAAAAAGAAAATAATAGAGATTCATAATATAACATATGGAGGAGATGGAATTGGTAATCTCCCTTCCGGTAAAGCGATATTTGTACCTAAGACGATTCCGGGAGAAAAACATTTAGTGGAAGTAGTAAAAGAAAAGAAAAATTATGCTTATGGTAAAACTGTTAAATTACTACATAAAACAGATGAGAGAATAAAAGCAAGATGTGAAATCTTTGAGGATTGTGGGGGCTGTCAATGGCAGCATATGGATTATGAGAGCCAAAAAGAATATAAAGAAGATATATTAAAAGATTCTCTAAATCGCATTGGAAAAATTAATGATATTGAAATAAGGTCAATAATTGGCATGGATTATCCCTGGTTTTATCGTAATAAAGCAATTATGCCGGTAGCTCTAATTGATGATGAAATAACAGCAGGGTTTTATAAAAGGGGTACCCATCAAGTTGTTGATAACCATACTTGCTATATTCAGCATCAACTTATTAATAGAATCAAAAGATATGCGATTGAAATATTAAATCAATATGATAACATCTCGGTATATAATGAAAAAAACCATGCTGGCCTATTAAGACATTTACATATTAGGGTAGGGGTTTGTACTAATCAAGCCTTACTTACTTTTATAACTACCGATAATGAATTTGAAGAAATAAATGAAATAGCTAATAGATTAATGGATGAGATTCCTGAACTTGTAGGTGTGGTAAGAAATATTAATTCTAAAGATACTAATGTACTTTTAGGAGAAAAAAACTATGCAATTAAAGGACAGGATTATATAAATGATTATATAGGAAAAAGAAAATATAAGATATCACATGATTCATTTTTCCAGGTCAACACCATCCAGGCAGAAAAGTTATATAACATTGTAAATGAATATGCGAATTTAAGGGGAGATGAAATAATCGTTGATGCCTTTTCTGGCATCGGTAGTATTGCAATCTTTTTAAAAGAAAACTATGATACAGTTTACGGTATTGAAAGTAATGAAAATGCTGTTAAAGACAGCCGATATAATGCATCCTTAAATAATCTAAAGAACTGTCAGTTTATGCAAGGGGATGTCACAGAAGAAATTCCGAAACTGACAGCCAAAGACCAAAAGCCTGATATTGTTATTTTTGATCCTCCTCGCAGTGGCTTGAATGAAGAAATCATAAATAATGTAATAGATAATAAAATACAGAAAGTTATTTATGTTTCCTGTAATCCAACTACTTTAGCCAGAGATTTAAAGGAATTAAAAAAATATTATGATATAAAAAAAGTACAACCTGTAGATATGTTTCCCCAAACCTACCATGTTGAAACTGTAGTATTATTAAATAGAAAGTAGATAAATAATTAATGCCAGTTAGATGATTGAAATCTATTTAAAATATATTTTATTAATAAATCTAATAAATAATAAAAACTGCAAGAATAGAAATCTTGCAGTTGAAATAAGGACTTCATGCTATTGATATTAAAAAACTTAAAACTATTTATCAATTAGATACTGCTTTAAAATTTCTTTAGTGGCAGTATTGAGAGGCTTAGCACCTCCATTTTTTGTATCAACATGGACAATTACTGTTTCTGCTGTAGCAACTAGTTTTTCTTCTTGATAGACACCCTGAACAATATGAATAGAACTATTACCTATTTTAGTGATAGCAGTTCCGATATCAACTATACCTGGCCATTTAATTTCAGCTCTTAGATCAAGGTTGTTTTTAGCTATGACATAAGAGCCTACAGGACTGACCGAGGGCTTATCAGGGGTATATAATATTTCAACCCTACCTGTTTCTAAAAAGGTGGCAAAAACAGCATTGTTCACATGACCTTGACGGTCAGTATCACAATACCTAACTTTATCATAAGTTTTATAAGGATAATCAGAAAGCTTCATTTCTTCTAAATTGATTTTATCCATGTTTATTAACTCCTTTCAAATTCGAATAGGTTAATTTTAACAAAACTAAAAAATTACTACAAGGATATTTTAATTGGATTA
>CAZXRH010000030.1:0-18512 GCA_964642575.1 uncultured Halanaerobiales bacterium | reverse complement strand
TTCCACAGAGGTTTTTGAACATTTTCAACATCCAAAAGAAGAGATTGAAAAATTAATTGATTTATTAAACCCAAATGGTTATTTAGCGGTCATGACCTCTTTTCATAAGGGAATTGAACATTTTAAAGATTGGTGGTATCGAAGGGATAGCACTCATATTACTTTTTATAATTTAACAACTTTTAAGTATTTAGAAAAGACATATCCAATAAAAATTATTAAAACAGACCAGGAGAACAGTATTCTATTTAAAAAGTCCGATTAAATTATTTGCAATGGATATATATTTGTCTTAATATATTTATAAGATTAGTAGAGGTGGTTAATTTATGGATATCTATTTAAAGGTATATAAATATTATAATCTTGGCACCAACCTAGGGAAAAATGAAATTATGCAGAATTTAAAAGAGTTAGGTATTGAGAATATGGAAACTTATGATTTTGAAGAAAATCTAGAAAATCCTGATTTTGTATCCTATCCTGAGCCGGTTGAATTCAACTATGATTTAAGTGAAAAGGATAAATCAGTTACTGCTAAGGTCTATGATTATGGTGCCATGTCTATGGTAACCGAAGTAAAATATGAGGTAGATTCTCTGGAAGACTTCCATGCTGAAATTAAAAGATATGATCCGCGCCCTGATTTAGAAAAAGAATATGATAAAATTTATAAAATGATTGCTGAAAAATTTGAAGGTTTTAGTGATGAGATATTAAGTAGTTTTAACCATCTTTATTCAGTTTACTGTATAGATAATAAAGACAATATAAGTAAAAAAGAACTAATAGAAAATAATAAAAAAATTATCGTGAGTCTACTTTCAGATGAATATGAAAATATCAATTTTAGTCAACAACAAAAAGATGCAGTCTTAAGATATGACAATAGTTATTTTGAAAGTGACTATATTGTAGTCCACTGGAATAATGCTTTTATTTTAGACAAAAAAGAAAACTATCCGGAAAAGCTATATATAATTGAATTAGCAAATATTCAGTTTAATAAACTACAGACCTATGATAGTTTTATTGATGAATATCTTTCTCAGTATTTATCAAGCAATGGCAATAGTTTTTTTAGATTTATACCTTTTATTAAATCCGGGATGAGTAATAAGGTAAAAGAAATTGCTGACTTACGGGTAGAATTGGAAAGAGTCATCGATGTAATGGATAATTTTGAAAAGTTTCAGGGCCAATGGTATTTAGCACGTCTTTACTATTTGGCAAATAGTGCCTTTCAAATTAACCGCTGGCGCAATTTGGTAGAAAATAGAATTAATAAAGTTAATGAACTATATAATTTAATCAATGCAGAGATCAATCGAAAAAGAATGCTCTTTTTAAACATTTTAATGCTTTTGCTCTTTATCCTCTGGTTTTTAGGCATCTAATTAAATATACAAAGCAAAAAGCTTAGGTTTGTTAATTTCAACATTTGACTTAGCGCTTAAAATTACTTACTATGTATATATATAACAAATAACAATAAATATCTAAAAAAAATAGTCTAATTCATACAATTGATAGTAATTTCTATAATCTGTTCTTTAAAAAGTAGGGATGTTATGAAAAAAACTAAACTGTATTTCATAATTTTAATATTACTATTAGCTTTATTACCAATTTTGAGTGAGAATACTAATGCTCAAAATAATTTTTATAACAATATAGAAAGACGACTATCATTATTTCAAGAGTATAAACTGCATAATTTAAAGATTAATCCACCCTATTTTTTAGATGTACTAATGAATATCTATGAAAAAAATAATTTTCAACCTTTCTGGTTTAACAATGAAAGGTTAAATAATTCTGCTTTTCAATTAATTGAAGTAATTAAGCGTATTGAATATGAAGGTTTAAATCCAAGCCTTTACAGGTATGATTATCTATCACAGTTTTTTGATAAAGATATCTTAAATGCTAATGAAAGGGCAGTTGTAGATATATTATTAACAAATTCATATTTTTTAATAGCTTCACATTTTTCCGATGGTCTTCTTGATTCAGAAACATTAAATAGAGACTGGATGGGTATCAAAAATGAAGTTGATCTTTATAGTTTTCTAACTAAAGCAGTGACTGAAAACACAGTTATTGATACCTTATATTTTTTACTACCGAAATGTGAAAATTATATTCAGCTGAGAAATAAGTTGAAAGAATATAAGACTATACAAAGTAAAGGTGGTTTTGTACCCTATACCAGTAACCGAACGATTGAGATCGGGATGCAGGGACAAGATGTGCTTAATTTAAAGAAAAGATTGCAGCAGTCCGGTGACTTCAATGGAGACCTTAATGAAGATTTTGGTCCGATCTTAAAAGATGCAGTTATCAATTTCCAAAATCGTCATGGTTTAAAAACAGATGGGATAGTAGGAGCGAAAACAAAACAAGCTTTAAATATTGGCATTGATGAAAAAATCGAGAAAATTATCATTAACATGGAACGACAGCGCTGGTTACCACAGCAGTTGGGTGACCCCTATATCTTTGTAAATATTGCTGCCTATCAATTAAAGGTAGTAGAAAATGGCGAAGATCTTTTTGATATGAAAGTAATTGTTGGCCAAAGGCAGCGCAGTACTCCTGTTTTTAGTGATGAAGTAGATTATATCGTCTTAAATCCTTCTTGGACAGTTCCAATAAGTATTGCTGTCAAAGATAAATTACCACTTATAAAAAAGGATATTAATTATCTGCCCGAGAATAATTATAAAGTATTAAAACCGGGTAAAGATGGTTTAGTAGAAGTTGATTATAAAACGATTGATTGGCAGAGTTTAAACAAAGATAACTTTAATTACTATTTAAGACAGGCCCCTGGTCCGAACAATGCCCTGGGTCGAATTAAGTTTATGTTTCCCAATAAATACAGTGTATATTTACATGATACCCCTAGTAAAGAATTATTTTCAGAAGAAAAAAGAAGTTTTAGTTCAGGTTGTATAAGATTAGAAGAACCTTTTAAACTTGCAGAATATATACTCAAAAAGAATGATAAATGGGATAAAGAACGTTTTGATAAGGATCTATCCCAGAGCAAGGAACAGATTATTCATTTATCTAATAGATTACCGGTTCATATTGTCTATATGACAGCTTGGACAGATAATAACTATCAAATACATTTCAGAAATGATATCTACTATAGAGATCAAAAATTAATAGATGCATACTATCAAAAGAAAGAGGTTAAAAATGATTAAAAAAATTACAATTATCTTATTTATACTAATGTTTTTATCAGTACCTGTACAAGCATTTGATAGAGGTGAAGCAAATTTTCAATTAGTTTATGATCAAACTTTAATTTCACATGAAATTCATAGTATATTTGTCCTACCCGGGGAAAGTATAACCCTAAACATATATGAACCACAAGCTGATGACTCATTTCAACTTAGAAATGATAAGCTTAAAGCAACAGTCAAGAACAATTATGAATGGGTACTTAAAGCACCTGAAAGGGTGGGCAATTACATAATTAAAGTAATTGATGAAAAGACCAAAGAAATGATTAAGCTAAATGTTTTTGTATTAGAACCATATAGTAATCTAAAAAATGGTTATTTAAATGGCTATAAAATTGGTAACTATCCTCATATCCCAGTTAACAAAAGAGAAAACTATAGTTTGCCTAAAGGATTTATTAAAGTGACAAGAAGTAATCAAGATCTTTACCTAACACCACATTTTCAGTTAAAACAATTTATTTGTAAACAACCTGGTAATTATCCAAAGTATATAGTATTAAAACCACTTTTATTAAATAAACTAGAATATTTATTAAATAAGTTAAACCAAAGAGGTATATATACAGATACTTTTCATGTAATGAGCGGCTATCGGACACCCGCTTATAACAGTTCACTTGGTAATGTTAAATTCAGTCGACATATATTTGGAGATGCTGCTGATATTTTTATTGATGTTAAACCGCGAGATGGACATATGGATGATTTAAATGGAGATGGCAAAGTAAATTTAAGAGATGCAGATATCTTGTATGAAGCGGTAGAAGAGTTTTCACAAAGTAGAGAGTATAAAGAGTATATTGGAGGTTTAAGCTCATACCGTAAAACTTCAACCCATCCCCCTTTTATCCATATTGATACCAGAGGTTACAAAGCCCGCTGGTAAAGAAACTCTTTTTGACAACTTAATTGTTATTTAAGGTGTAAATTATTTATTAAAAATAAAAATTCAAGTAGAAAGTAGGGAGTAGATAAAATGCAGAGAGAAGAATTTTTACAAGAATTTGATCTTTCAGATCCTGTACAAGAGATTATTAGAGAATGTAAAGACTTTCAGATTGTTGAAAATACTGAAAAATTACGAAAGTTATCATTAAAAAATAGTGAACATGGTAAAAAAGATGTTAGCTATCAATTAAATAATGGACGAGAAGTAGTGGATGCCCAGGTTTGTAAAGTTAGAAATGGAATAGCAGCTAACTTTATGGAACCATATATGCGCAGACGTGATCCAGACTGTATGGTAATTGCAGATGATTACCCAACTGATAAGGAAAGATTTGAAGAAAGATTTGGAGAAGATTTTTCTGACACAAGAGAGGAGACTTTTGACTGGTTAAAAACACAGTCTTTAGTTGGCTTTTTATTTGAAGCTGGCCCGGAAAACTTAAATTATCCTGTGATGGCAATCGCACCAGCCAATGCTGGATTTTTTGCCTTTGGACTATCTTTACTACAGGGGATAAAAAAACTGACTGATATTAACAGTGAGAAAAAACCAAAAGGCTATATTTTTGTGGCACCACCATTTCGCCATACTCATTTTGATGGTAATCAGGTAGTTGTCCATAATAGATTAAAAGGAAACTATGAATTATTCAGCTATAATCTCTATCCTGGCCCTAGTGCTAAAAAGGGAGTTTATAGTATGTTAATCAACCTGGGTGAACAAAACGAATGGCCCACCCTTCATTGTTCAGCTGTCCAGGTTGTTACACCTTATGATAACAAGCTCAATATAGCTTATGAAGGTGCCAGTGGGGCTGGTAAATCAGAAATGCTGCAGGATATGCACAGAGAGAGAAGTGGTAGAATCAAACTTGGGGAGAATATTGTAACCGGTGATGAGTATAGGATTACCCTACCTCAAGGCTGTAGTTTAAGACCGATTGCAGATGATATGGCAGTTACTCCTTCCTATCTTCAAAAAGGTAATGGGAAGTTAACCTTAAAGGATGCTGAAAATGCCTGGTTTGTAAGAGTAGATCATATTGATCAGTATGGTGTTGACCCCCATATGGAATCAATAACTTGTCATCCAGAAAGCCCACTTTTGTTTTTAAATATTGATGCTGCCCCAAATAGCACTGCTCTTATCTGGGAACATATTGAAGATGAGCCAGGTAAACCATGTCCTAATCCAAGAGTAGTTATCCCCCGTGATAATGTGCCCGGAGTTATTGAAGGTGAAGTAAATATAGATGTAAGAGGTTTTGGTGTGAGGACACCTCCTTGTACAAAGGAAAATCCAACTTACGGAATACTGGGTCTTTTCCATGTATTACCACCTGCCTTAGCTTGGTTATGGCGCATGGTTTCACCGCGTGGATATGGCAATCCCAGTATCAATGATACAGGTGGTATGAGTTCTGAAGGAGTAGGTTCCTACTGGCCATTTGCAACCGGCCGGAAGGTTGATCAAGCCAATATTTTATTAAAACAGATCGTAGATTCCCCGGAAGTTAAATATATATTATGTCCCAATCAATATATAGGCTCTTGGCAGGTAGGTTTTATGCCGGAGTGGATTGCTAGAGAGTATTTGGCCCGTCGTGGGGGAGCCTGGTTTACAGAAAAACAAATTGAACCTGCTCGCTTACCTCTTTTAGGATATGCCCTAAAAGATGTGATGGTTGAGGGCCAGATGATCGAAAGAGAACTGCTCAAAGTACAAAACCAACCTGAAGTTGGAAAAGAAGCTTTTGATCAAGGTGCTAAAATACTAAGAGATTTCTTTGAAGATTATTTAAAAAATTATGATCGATCAGAATTACTGCCACTTGGACAGAAAATAATTGACTGTTTTCTATCTGGTGGTACTTTAGAAGACTACATGTCTTTGATCGATTATCCAGTTATAAAAGAAGATTAATTGTATAAATACCTAGCTTCAGCTTAATGAGCTGAAGTTTTTCTTTTGAATAAAGGATATTTGTTAACCTTATTGAATATTTTAATTGAGATAGATATCCAATTATACTGGAGGGTTTATATGTTTAAGCTGCAAGATGTGAAGTTTAAAGATATTCTTGAAATTGACAATTTAACAATTAATGAAGGTGAAATAACTTGTATTGTGGGTCGTAGTGGTGGTGGTAAATCAACGTTTTTAAGGCTTCTCAATAACATGGTAAGTCTTGATGAAGGCAGTATCCTTTTCAAAGGAGAAGATGTATCAGAATATAATCCAATTAAATTAAGACGAGAAGTATTAATGCTACCTCAAAACCCAGTAATATTCTCAGGTTCAATTAGAGATAATTTCAATATAACATTAAATTACAACAATGAATATGCTATGGCAGATGAAAAATATGAAAAGTTGCTTAACAAAGTTGGTTTAGAAGGACATGAACTAGAAGAAGATGCTGAGAATCTATCAGGAGGAGAAAAGCAGAGATTAGCTTTAGCCAGAATCCTAATTTTAGATCCTGATATCTTATTATTAGATGAACCCTCTTCTGCTTTAGATGAAGAGACCGAACGGTTAATTATTGAAATGCTTGTAGAATGTATCAAAAAGAAAAATGGGACTATGGTTATGGTCACCCATTCAAAACAGATTGCAAACAAATATGGGGACCGTGTTATAACAATAAATGAAGGTGGCTTAGATAAGATAAATTAAAAAGGGAGAGAATTATATGACTGACACTATATTTGACATCTCTATTATAAATCTTGTAGTAGCCTATATATTTGTTCTAATATTATTATTAATTGTTAGAAATGAAAATATAGGACATGAAAAACAGATTATAATTGCATCTTTCCGGATGACTATTCAATTAGTATTAGTGGGTTATGTTTTAACCTATGTATTTGAAAATCCTAATCCTTATATAACAATATTAATACTGCTTATTATGGAAACATTTGCAATATTTAATATCTATTCACGGGTGGAAAGAAAGCTATCAAATAGTTTGAAATTAATAATAGGTATTTCAATGTTCGGGGGTACTTTAGCCAGCATCTTATTTTTCCTCTTTATTGTTATTAATATTGAACCCTGGTTTATGCCCCAGTATTTCATTCCAATCTCCGGGATGTTAATTGGAAATTCAATGACAGGCATATCTTTAGGGGCTCAGGGACTAATAACAGGGATTAATGATAATAAAGAGCGGATTGAAAATGCCTTAATGTTAGGCGCAACTCCCGAAAAAGCGACCAAAGATATACAAAACCGTTCTTTTTATAATGCTGTTTTACCAACAATTAATTCAATGATTGGAATGGGAATCGTCTTTTTACCAGGTATGATGACCGGTCAGATTTTGGCAGGTGCAGCCCCATTAACAGCAATTAAGTATCAGATTGCCATTATGATGGGCATTCTGGGCAGTGTTACTCTGACAGTTTATTTAATGGTTAAATGGGGAATGAAAAGTTTCTTTAATGATAGAGCACAAATAAATATTGAATAATATATAATTAGGATGTTAATTTGATGAATACAAAATATAATATTAATAAAAAACAAGCAAGAGAGTTTATGCTGGCACATCAAAATTTACTTGGTCTTAATGAACTTGTAGGTAAAAAAGGTATTTTAGATTATCTAAATAAAGTAGGATGTATACAATACGATCCTTTAGATCAGGTCGGCCAAAACCATCATTTGGTATTGCAAGCCCGTATAAAAGATTATAAAAAGGAAATGACACAGAAGCTTTTGTATAAAGAAAGAAAAATAATAGATGGATGGGATAAAAATAAATCGATATATCCTATTTCAGATAGACCATATTTTGAAAGGTATAGGAAAGAAGCTTATCAAAAGTATTTTAAAGAAGCTGAAGATAAAGTTAAAGAATTAATACCTAAAGTTAGAATGTTTTTAAAAGAAAGAGGACCACTTTCTTCGACTGATCTAAATTTTGATGAAAAAATAGACTGGTCATGGTCACCGGCTCGAATTAGTAAAGTAATTTTATCTTCAATGTATAAATGGGGAGAATTAATAATTCACCATCGAATAGGTACAAAAAAGGTTTATGGATTGACAAAGAGGTATCTACCTGAAAACGTGTACAAAACTAAAAGTAATTTCAGAACCCAACAGGCTTATTATAATTGGCAT
Organism: uncultured Halanaerobiales bacterium; assembly: GCA_964642575.1. Classification (GTDB taxonomy): domain Bacteria; phylum Bacillota; class Halanaerobiia; order Halanaerobiales; family M55B127; genus M55B127. Next base: position 10,160 of record CAZXRH010000030.1, on the reverse strand, counting down.
TTTCTGCGCAGAACAGGTAGTATCGGACTTGTCAGGAATCTTTCAGAAACTACTTGGCTGGGAATAAGAAATATGAAAAAACAAAACAGAGACCAGGCTATAAATAGATTGATTAAAGATAATAAATTGATATCCATTAATATACAGGGGTTAAAGAGAAATTACTATATTAGGCAAAAGGAAGAAGAAACACTAAATAAAGTAATATCAGGTCTAAATTTTAAAAAAGAAGTATCTTTTTTAGCTCCTTTAGATAATCTTATCTGGAATAGAGAAATGATCAGTGATATTTTTAATTTTGAATATACATGGGAAGTATATAAACCAGCGGAAAAAAGAAAGTATGGTTATTATGTTCTACCGGTTTTATATGGTGATAAATTTATTGCTAGATTTGAACCAAAATTTGATAAAGAAAACAAAAATTTAATAATAAAAAACTGGTGGTGGGAAAAGGATTTTTCAGTGGATAAGAAATGTAAGGACCAAATCAAAGAAGCTATAGAACAATTCATGCAATATCTGGGTGCTAAAAACCTAATAATTCAAACTAATAATATTGATTTATAAAAAGCAAAAAAAGTTAATTTCAAGGAGGGATATCTATGGAAGAAACAAAGGTAATCTTAATACTTATTGACAAAAGGACAGACGCTGCTCCAAAAGTTCAGGAAATATTAACTGAAAATGGTTGTATAATTAAAACCAGGCTCGGCGTGCATGAGACAACCACTTGTGCTGATGAAGGTTTAATCTTTTTAAATGTAGTGGGGTCAGATGATGATGTAAATGAACTTCTGGAAGAATTAAACAATGTAAACAGAGTAAATGCAAAATTAGTAAGAATGTCACTCAATGAGTAAATAAGTGAAAATATCCCCTGATTTTATTGACAACTTAACCATTATGTGTTATATTTAAGCTGTTGAGCAGAAAAAAACAAGCAAGAATGCTCAATAGAGAAATTTAGGAGGAATATATTTAATGACTTACACAGGAACAGTAAAATGGTTTGACGAGAAAAAGGGTTATGGTTTTATTGAAAGAGAAGATGGAGACGACGTTTTTGTACATTTTTCAGCTATTCAAGATGATGGTTTCAAGACTTTAAACGAAGACCAAGAAGTAGAATTTGAAATCGTAGAAGGCGACCGCGGCCTACAGGCTGAAAATGTTGTAAAATTATAATATAGTATTATAAATTGCGCAACTAATCCCCGACTTGGAATAGAGTCGGGTTTTTTAATTGAATGAAGAAAAACGTTAAGACACAAAAAACCTGTTTGGATATTTCCAAACAGGTTTTTTTCTTATATAATTACATTTCTTTTAATATTTATCTTTCCACAATTGTGGTAACTCCCATACCTCCACCTACACAGAGGGATGCAAGGCCTCTTGATAGTTCTCTTTTTTCCATTTCATATAATAATGTAACTAATATTCTAGCTCCACTGGCTCCAATTGGGTGGCCTAGAGCGATTGCTCCACCATTGACATTCACAATATTGGGATCAAATGGTAGTTCTTCTAAAACTGCCAATGATTGAGCAGCAAAAGCTTCATTTAATTCAACTAACTGAATATCTTCAAAGTCTAAATCAGATTTTGATAATGCTTTTTTGACTGATGGTACAGGTCCGATTCCCATAATTTTAGGGTCTACCGCTGCAGTGGAATATGAAACAATTCTGGCTAAAGGTTTAACCCCTAGTTCTTTTGCCTTTTCTCCACTCATTACCAATAATGCGGCAGCACCATCATTAATTCCGGAGGCATTACCGGCAGTAACTGAACCGTCTTTTTTAAATGCTGGTCTTAAATTAGATAATGAGTCAGCTGTAACTCCACGACGGGGATGTTCATCTTTTTTAAATACTTTGGGATCTCCCTTACGCTGTGGAATTTCAATTGGAACAATTTCATCTTGAAAACGGTTGTTATCTATTGCTTCAACTGCTTTTTGCTGACTTTTAGCAGCAAATTCATCTTGTCTTTCTCTATTAATACTATATTTTTCAGCAAGATTTTCTGCTGTTACTCCCATATGATATTCATTAATGGAACAGGTTAATCCATCTTTAATCATAGTATCAATAACTTTGCCATCACCCATTTTGTAGCCATAACGAGCTTTATCTAATAGATAGGGAGCTCTACTCATACTTTCCATTCCACCTGCTACAACTACATCTGCATCTCCTAATAGTATTTCTTGGACAGCTAAATTAACTGATTTTAATCCAGAACCACATAAAATATTAATTGACATTGCCGGAACATCTACATCTAATCCGGCTTTTAAAGAAGCCTGACGGGCTGGATTTTGACCTTGGCCAGCCTGTAAAATTATCCCCATTTTAACATCATCAACAACTTGTGGATCAACTTTAGCGCGTTCAATAACATTTTCGATTACTTTTGCACCCAAATCAACAACAGGAACATCTTTTAACCCCTTACCAAAAGAACCAATAGCAGTACGTGCTGCACTAGCTATAACAACTTCTTTCAAAAGAATCCCTCCTATTTTTATTTATGTAATCATCTCTAATATATATTGTAATAAACATATGTTACCCACAAGTTACAATATAGTTGCAACAAAAGAATAAATATAAAAAGATAAGTTCTAAAATGACTACACAATAATAATAATATAGGAAAAAAGTTAGAAAGTAAATAAAAAAACCGGCTCATCATTCAAATGAATGACAAGCCGGTTATTAAGTACAGATATTATTATTAAATTATTCTAAAACTAGGTCGCCAGTAACTTCTGCGCCACCTTGAATTGAGAATGTTGATAATGCTTCTTGGCTTTCAAAATAAACGTTACCGTCAACTGTGAATCCTTGTCTTAAACTAAAGTTATTAGATTCAACATAGACGTCTCCAACAAAGGTACCAACTTGAAATCTTGTCTTAGGACTTCTAACAGTAATGCTAGGTGCCTCTAAGGTAAACCTATCAGTTACATTGTGGTCACTATCTGAAGCATATAGAGCTAATTTACGGTCAACTTCACCGCGGTTTTTGTGCTCGCCTTCCATTACTAATTCTTTGTCAGTACTGTAATCTTCATTAAAGATTATAATCCAAGTACCATCAGCACTCATTGCTTCCATCAACTGTTCATCATTCTGTGGTTGAGAAGCAGCAGAAGTACCATCTTGTGCAAGTGCGGTAGCTGGAACTAACAAGAGAACTGTTACCATCAATAAAATTGCTAAATTCTTAATCTTCATAAATACCCTCCTATTATTATGATTTTACTCAACTTTTCTATATATAATCATAACACACGTGAAAAAAATGTCAAGTGAATCTGTTGTAAATTAAGAGTACGTTGTGTATATATTAATTAATGTATTATTTAGATTAATTCTTTGGGATATTTAGAGGAATTCATCTTGATTTATTGAATTTATTTTTAACAGGAAAAAGTAAGGAGAGGTGTAAAAGTGTTTGGAAATGTTGTAGTAAGAACGAAGTTTCTTCCACCTTATTATAAAAGTAAAATATTTTCCCGCCAGCATTTAATGGATTTATTTGATAGAACATCAAATTATCCGGTTACTATGGTCAAAGCAGGTCCAGGATATGGAAAAAGTGCTTATCTTACCTATGGCTTTAAAAATAAAGAGAATGTATTTTGGTATAATGTCAGTAAAGGTGATGGTGATGTTTTAACATTTTTAATCAATTTAATCTATACCTTTAATACTAGAGATTCTGATATTGGGGAAAAGACCTTAAACTTTATCAAAGAAAAAGGTGAAACTAATCAGGAGTGGACTCCTGTACTTAATTCTTTGATTAATGAACTTTGGGATAAATATCGTTATGAAGAAGTTTTTTTAATTATTGATGATTATCATCTTTTGAACAATCATCCTAAAGTAAATAAGTTGGTGGAACATTTTATAGATCACCGCCCACCTAATATGCACTTTATATTATCTACAAGAAAGACACCCGATATTTCAGCATTAAGTATGTGGAGAGTTAAAGATCAAATCTTAGAAATAAATGAAGATGATTTAAAGTTAAGTAAAGAGGAGATAAAACGCTATTATACTGAACACTATGATTATGATATAAGTGAAAGACAACTTGATACTATTTATCAACTGACTGAAGGTTGGATTATTGGAATTGAAATGATCCGTCAAGGTTTTAAAGAGGGCAGCAAGCTAAAATTGGTTAGAGAAAAGTCGATGGAATCTCTAGAACACTTATTTAATTATCTTGCTAAGGAGATTTTGTCGAAACAAAATGAAGAGGTCAGGAATTTCTTGATAAAAACATCGATTTTACGGGTCTTAACTCCAGAAGTTTGTAATTTTATAAGAGAAAAAAATAATAGTGACCAAATATTACAGTATCTAGTCAAAAATGATCTTTTTATTATTCAACTTGATGATGATAAATATAGATATCATCATCTATTTCATGATTTTTTAAAGAAAAGAGCTAAAGAAGAGTTAAATAATATATCACTTCTACAAAAGGATATCGCTGAATATTATCAAAAAATAGATCAGTTTGAAGAAGCGGTTTATCACAATATTAAAAGTGGTGATTACTTTACAGCTGCTAAAATATTAAAAGACAAAGCCAATAAATTAATGAATGCAGGCCGCTTTACAGTTTTTGAAAGCTGGTTTGATAAATTACCGGAAAGAATCTTGGAAAACTTTCCCCGCCTTTATCTCTATAAAGGTGATATAGATCGTTTTACCAGTAATTATAATGATGCCTTGGAATGGTATCGTAAAGGAAGAAAATATTTAAAAGAAAATGATGATGATAAAGGTATCAGTATGGCCTATCAGAAGATGGCTATGATCTATCTTGATACTGTCCAACCAGCTGAAGCTGACAAATATTTAAAAAAAGCTTTAGAACTTAGAGAAAAAGAAAGTTACTGGGATGAATCAGTACTTTTAAAATTGGTAGCAGAAAACTATTTAAACCGCGGTAATGCGGAAAAAGCAAGAGAGATGCAGGAAAAACTAAATAAACTTGATGAAGAAAATGCTAATAACATTTTAGACTCTCGTGTGAAAATAAGAACGGGTCGTTTAAATGAAGCAGAACATATACTAAAAAAAGAGTTAAAAAAAGAAGATATAGCTGATGATAAAAAAGTTGGTAGAGCTCATAGAGAAACCATTCTTTTACTTTCTTTAATTGCTTCTTTTGAAGGGAAAAAAGAAAAAGCCCTTGAATACGCTAAAACGGGGTTGGAAAAGTCAGATAACCTGGATTCACTTTTTACAAAAGCAGTAGCCAATATGAGATTGGGACATGCATTACAAATTAATGGTGATGATAAACAAGAGGCTGCTGTTGCAGCTTATGAAACAAGTTTGGCCATAGTAGACCGCTTGGAAGTACGCAGAGGTCGAGCAGAGGCCCTCTGGGGGCTAACCTTAGTTTATGGTAATTTAGGTTATGAAGAACAGATGAAACAGTATGGGCAGGAAGGATTAAAGATCTGTGATGAAGCTGGTGATGAATGGTTAGGTAGTTTAATAAAATTATCTTTAGGTATTGGCTATGTCTTTTTAAAGGATTATAAATTAGCAACAGAATGGTTAACCAAAGCCGTTAAATCATTTGATTACTGTAATGATATCTTTGGTAAAACACTCGGTCAAATCTGGTTAACTTTGATAGACTGTAAGTTAGAACATAAAGTGGACTTTAAACATAGATTAGAAGAGATTGTGCCTGTCATTGAAAAAAACAACTTACAGTTTTTATTTAAAAATGTAACCCTGTTAGGACCAAGAGATAAAACAACCTTATTACCAATTTTAACCACAGGATATAACATGGAGATTGAAAAAGAGTTCTGTAGATTAATCTTAGAAGATTTAGATATTGAACCTGGTATTAAACATCCCGGCTATACTTTAAAGGTAAAAACTTTAGGGCAATTTAAAGTAATGCGGGGCAGAGTTGAAGTTGAAGATAGTGACTGGAAACGGAAAAAAGCCCGGACTTTATTTCAAATACTTTTAACTTATCAAAATGAATTAATCCCGAAAGAAAGATTAGCTGAAATGATTTCACCTGAAAAAGATCAAAAATCGGCGATTAGAGATTTTAAGGTAGCATTAAATGCCTTAAATAACGTATTAGAACCAGAACGGGAAGCCAGAGCTACCCCGTTTTTTATCAAGAAACAGGGTTCGCGCTATGGTTTAGATCCTAATTCTTCCTTCCTAATTGATATTAACCAGTTTGAAGATTTGATTAAACAAGGAATTGATCAAGCTGACCGGGATGAAAAAGAGAAGGCTATTGATAATTTAAGTGATGCGGTTAAATTATATAAAGGCGATTATCTACCAAATTGTATTTATAAAGATTGGAGCAGAGAAGTGCGTGAAAAATATAAACAACTCTTTATTCAAGGAGTAGAGATCCTAGCTGATCTATATTATCAAAAGGGAGAATATCAAAAAACAATTAATATGGCTGAAAAACTAATAGCTGAAGAATCCTCAGTTGAAGAAGCATATCAACTGATGATGAAAGCCTATGATGAAATGGGACAACGATCTCAGGCTTTAAGAACCTATCAGCGCTGTGCTGATAATTTAGAACAGGATCTGGGAGTAATTCCCACGCAGAAAACACGGGATTTATATAAAAATATCAAAACAGATTAGATTTCAAAGTTCAGGCTTTACGGCCTGAACTTTTTTGATATTTGCATACTTTGTAACTCTTTGCAACTGATTTGTAACTAATTTTTATTATAATTAAAATAGTATTTTTCAAAATAGTTTAATAATGAAATCCTATTGTAACTACAATGCAACATTGTAGTAACTAATTATATTTATAATATTATTAACATTATTAATATCAATCAAAAATTGGGGGTGACGTGGTGAAAGAAAACGTAGGTATTCTCTCAACTGGTGTATATATTCCAGATAATTATATGGATAGTGAGGAAATAGCCGAAAAAACAGGTATTCCTGAAGATGTGATACGAGAAAAGTTTGGTATTACTAAAAAACCGATTCCAGGTGAAGAAGACCATACCTGTGCAATGGGAATTAAGGCATCCAATACAGCAATTGAGAAAGCAGGGATTGATCCTGAAGATATAGATTTAGTAATCTGGGCAGGAGCAGAACATAAAGAGTATCCAATGTGGACAGCTTCAATTAAACTTCAACATGAGATTGGAGCATACAATGCCTGGGCTTTTGATATTGCCCTTCGCTGTGGAACAATGATTATGGCGATGAAAGTTGCCAAAGATATGCTTTTAAATAATGATGAGATGGATACTGTTTTAATTGGTTCTGGTTATAGAAATGGAGATCTTATTGATTTTGATAATCCAAAAGTTTCCTTTATGTATAATTTAGGAGCTGGTGGAACAGCTGTAATTTTGAAAAAAGGTTTAGATAAAAATGAAGTATTAAAAGCAACTGCCAGAACAGATGGTTCATTATCAGAATCTGTAGTTGTTCCAGCAGGGGGAACCAAAAAAGAGTTAACCGCTGAAGGCTTAGAAAATAATGAACACCACTTAGATGTTTTAGAACCAGAATTTATGAAAGAAAGATTAAATGAAGTGTCAATTGATAACTTTGTAGGGGTTGTAAAAGATTCAGTAAAAGATAGTGGTTATACTATGGATGATGTAAACTATATTGCTATTTTACACATGAAGTACTCAGCTCATAAATTTATGCTTGATCAATTGGGTTTAAGTGAAGAACAATCAATTTATCTAGATGAATACGGACATATTGGCCAAAACGATCAAATTATTTCACTTGAATTGGCCTTAGAAGAAGGCAAAGTCAAACCGGGCGATGTAGTAGTATTTGTCAGCGCAGGTATTGGTTATGCTTGGAATGCTTTAACAATTAAATGGGGTTAATTGATAAGTTAATATTAAACTGGAGGTTATGTTATGAGGTTAAAAGATAAAGTTGCCATTATCACTGGAGCAGGCAGTGGTATTGGTAAAGCCGGTGCTTTAAAGTTTGCTGAAGAAGGCGCAAAAGTAGTTATTGCTGATTTTGACATTGAAGCCGGTCAAGAAGTTGCAAAAGAGATCAATGACAACGGTGGAGAAGCACTTTTTATAAATGTTGATGTTTCAGACTGGGACCAGGTACAAGAAATGGTAGATAAAACAGTTGAAGAATATGATACAATTGATATTTTAATTAATAATGCAGGTGTCACAGCTGATTCCTTTTTAACTAAGATGTCACATGATCAGTGGAATAAAGTTGTAGATATTAATCTTAAAGGTGTTTTTAACTGTACTAAAGCAGTAGCTCCTTTAATGATGGAAAAAGGAGCCGGAAAGATTATTAATACCTCTTCTGTTGTAGGAGAACAGGGGAACATTGGCCAGACCAATTATTCTGCTACTAAAGCAGGTGTAATTGGCATGACCAAGACCTGGGCCAAAGAATTAGGTGGCAAAGGTGTCAATGTTAATGCTGTTGCTCCCGGTTATATAATGACAGAGATGGTTGCTAAAATACCTGAAAAGGTATTAGATAAGTTGAGAGCTAAAGTACCATTTGGTAAATTAGGTGAACCAGAAGATGTTGCCAATGCATATCTATATCTAGCAGCTGAATCTGGTGATTACTGTAATGGTACAATCTTAGATGTAAACGGTGGAATCACCTTATAAGTTTTGTTTTAAAAAGGAGGAAGATTAATGGATGTCCAAGAACTATATAATGAAAAATTAATTACAATACCGGAAGCAGTTTCCAAAGTAGAATCAAACATGAAAGTAGCTACTGCAATGGCGGGTTCGGAACCACAAGGACTTTTAACTGAACTTGGCAAACACAAAGATGAACTGGAAAATGTAAATGTAGTTTCCTGTTTAATGATGGGAGACTATGACTTTCTCAAACCTGAAATGAAAGGGCATTTCTTAAATGAGACCTGGTTTTATGGACCAGGTGATAGAGCTAACCACAAACATGGTAATGTAACCTACATTCCCAACAACTTACACGAAGCAGGTACCATGAAGATAGAAAATGATAACATTAATATCTTCTGGGGTACAGCCACTTCCATGGATAAAAACGGATTCTTTTCTCTCTCTTTAGGACTTACCTATGAAAAACAAATGGTTGAAAATATTGATATGGTAGTTTTAGAAATCAACGAAAATCTACCCTGGACTTTAGGCGATACCCAGGTTCATATTTCTGATGTAGATTTTGTTGTTGAAAATAATGCACCACTTATTGAACTTCCCTATATTGAACCAGGTGAAGTCGAAGAAAAAATCGGTGAAAATGTATCCGAACTTATTGAAGATGGTTCAACTATCCAATTAGGTATTGGAGGTATCCCCAATGCAATAACTGAACATCTTATAGATAAAAAAGATTTAGGGGTACACACTGAAATGTTTACCGATGGAATGGTTGATCTATTCAAAAAAGGTGTTATTACTAATAAAAAGAAAACCTTATGGAAGGGTAAAATGGTTGGTACCTTTGCTTTAGGAACGCAAAAATTATATGACTTTATTGATAAAAATTTAGCTGTGGAATTCCAACAGGGTAAAGTAACTAATGATCCCTATGTTTTAGGTCAAAACCATAAGATGGTCAGTGTAAATACTGCCCTACAGGTAGACTTAACAGGACAGGTTTGTTCTGAAGCAATAGGAAACAAACATTACAGTGGTACTGGTGGTCAGGTAGATACTCACCGTGGTGCCCAAAGAGCAGAAGGTGGAAAAGGTATTATTGCCCTGCGTTCTACTGCTAAAGGTGGAGAGGTATCTACAATTTTAGCTCAACTTCCACCCGGATCAAAAATTACATTAGGTAGAAATGATATAGATTATGTAGTTACTGAATATGGTGTTGCTCATCTTAAAGGTAAAAGTATCAGAGATAGAGTAGATGCTATGATTAGTATAGCTCATCCAGATTTTAGAGAAGAACTTAGAGAAAGAGCTAATGAACTGAAGATCTGGTAGTGATAATTTGATTGAAAGGATGTGATAAAGGGTTAAATAACATGATTACATTTCAGTAGATTAATTTTAAATCAGTTCGATAATATTAAAAAGGATTTAAGGGGGATTATAAATTGAAGAGAAATAGTTTATTAATTATTTCGTT
>CAZXRH010000029.1:0-18791 GCA_964642575.1 uncultured Halanaerobiales bacterium | reverse complement strand
TTAAATTTAATTTCCCTATTGATACAGTTAAAATGAAAGATAAGTGGAACTTAAAATTAAAGATTAGAACCTCTCCATATATAGATGAAAAATCCTCACTTGCTATTTATGTTAATGATGAAATTATAAAAAGTTTTAACCTTTCAAAAAATAAAAATAGATATGAAATAAATATTCCACTTAATAAAAATAGTTTTAAAAAGATCGGGTTTGAAATAAAGGCAAAGCTCAAAAACAGTGGTCAAAACTTTGCTGAAGCTAATTATGAAAATCTTTGGCTTAAAGTTATGAATACGAGTGGGTTGGAATTTGTTTTAAAAGAAAAACAAATATATGATATCAATAATTTTTTAGATATCGAGGCGAAAAAGATCAACCTATATTATCAGGGTGAATTAAGCAGAACAGAGTTTAAAGATTATATAAAATTATATACCTATCTTAAGCAAACTTTTAAAAACTTACCAACCCAGTTAGAGCTGGCTATGAGTGCAGAAAACACAGACTTTAACAATCTGAATCATAGGTATAGAAATATAATTTTATCAGAAGATTATAAGGAAACACAATTATTGTCTAATATGACATTAAGATTGTCACCTGATGATATTGATTTTATTGTTTCGGATTTTATTGAATTGATTAATTCAAATTATTTAGATGTAGGTCAGTATGACCTAAAGAAATCTGTAAATTATAAGTTAAGTTCATTTCAGGCTAATGATGAGCAAAGTATCAAAAAGGGTTGGGGAGAAATTGATTATAACTACCGATTACCGGTAAATATCTTTAATGATTGGCCGAAAGATCTTAACTTACATCTTACCGGTAGCTACTTTATACCATTTAATAACCCTGCCTATTTAAAAATATATTTAAACAATAAACTGATGTACAGTGAAGAACTAAAAAATAGTAGCTATTTTGAAGATAAACTAATTACCATTCCCGGTAGTGAGTTGGAACAAATTAATAATATAAATATTAAGTTTAGTCAATACCCGGATGAACTCCTTAATGATTACAGTAATCTTATGGAGGTTTATCTAAACCCTAAGAGTTATTTTACATATGCCGGCAGCTTAAATAAGGAAAACAATTTTGAAAATCTACTTTTTAATTTCAGTGGTAAAGGGCAGTTTTTAATAGATGAGAATCGGTCAGAGCAAATGTTAAAAACAGCTGCTTTGCTCTATAGTTCAATTCATGCTCAAGATCAAAGTGAACATAGTTTTAATATTGATTATCTTACAAATTATAACTTTGAAAGTCCTGATCAGAACATAAATTGGTATATTGTAATGGGCAGTGAAAATAGTGATAAGATAAATTCTAAACTCCAGATTAAAAAAGGCAATATAATTATTAGAAATGAAGAAAAGCAAATCACTAGTTTTAAAATGAAGGGTGATGTAAGCTATATTGACCTAAACCAATTTAAAAATAAACCGGTCATGATATTAGATGGCAGTGGCAACAACAATCATTTGCAAAATATGGTTGAAGATATATTTCAAAAAAATAAAAACAGGTCTCTAAAAGGTGACCTACTATTATATAATGGCCAAAATTATCAGACTTTTGATCTAACAAAAGAGGCTGATCCCGTGCTATTTGAACAATATTACAATGAGCTCGAAAGTATTTTTAATGACCATCGCAGGTATTTTTATCTAGCTTCTGTCTTATTAGTTGTAATTCTTTTAATATGGATTTATTTTAGGACCTCAAGACATAAAGAAAGCGGAAATTAGAGGTAGGTGTATTTGATTGACTGAAAATGATAAAAACACAATATTAGGTCAGGTTTTGTTAAGTAAAAACCTGATTACAAACAAACAATTAAATAATGCCTATCAAATTCAGTCTGATACCCAGGAAAGGCTATCTGTTATCTTAATAAGAAATAAGATGGTCACAGCTATTGAAGTATATAAGGTGTTGGCGGATTTATCTAATAATGAAATTAATAATAATTTGCCTGAAAAGATAAAAAGGATTAGAGAAGAGATAGATTTTAATCTATGCAGTAATTTCAAGCCAAGCTTTTTAAATAAAAAGCTATTTGTACCGATTGACTTTTATGATAATATCATTAAAATTGCTGTATATGATTTTAAAGATAAGAGTATTGACTCCTGTTTAAAGAAAATGTATGGAGATATCTTGATTGAAAAGATAGAAATGTCTAAAACTAAAATAATGTATTTGATTGAATATTCTTTTAAAGCCAGACTTTTAGAAGATGGTAAAAGTATATTGAAAAGCAATAAAAGGGAGACTGCTTTAAATGTCTTTACAAGAGGACAGTTGTTAACTATTGGAATTATTAGTATCTTAATTATTACAGGACTTTATTTTAATTATAATAACACCTTAGAAATATTACATTTGGTTTTAAATGTTGTCTTTGTTGTTTTAATAGGTTTTCGGTTTTTTTCTTATCTAAAGAAAAATATAGGAGTCAAAGACTATGATTTGGCTGATAAAAGTAATTTATTAAGTGAAGAAAAGTTACCACATTATTCGATTCTAATTCCAGTGGATGAAAAGACCGGTAGTCTTAAAAACCTATTTTTAAGTTTAGAAAAGATGGACTATCCTAAAGAAAAGATGGAAGTAATAATCCTCATTAAGGAGTCAGCGCGAGATAAAATTAATGAATTACCACAATTAAAAAAAGATTGGCAGCTCTATATAGTTCCTCAAAAAGAAAAACAGTCCCAAGTTCAAATTTATAATTATGGATTAAAACTGGCCAAGGGTAAGTATATAACTATCTATAAGGCAAACCATATACCAGAATTAGATCAGTTAAAAGAAGCTGCCAGCAAATTTGAGCTATCTAATTTTAATTACTTTTGTTTACAATCCTCATTAGAATCAGCTGAAGCTGATAAAGGTTTATTTAGTAATTATTTGAGTATTGAAAACAGTCTTAAATACAACTTTTTTTCTTATCTTGATAAAGGTACTTACCATTATCGAGTAAAAGCTTTAAGAAATTATGGAGGATGGGATTTATATAATTCAGCAGAAAACTTAGATATAATAAGGAAAGCTGAAGTCAAAGGTTATAAGATTGGACTTATTAATGCAAAAACCTATCAAAACAGCAGTGACCATTTTGACAACTGGTTTACTCTTTTTGTTAGTTCCTTAAAGGGTTATATGCAGACTCTATTAGTTTATAACAGAAATCCCATCTCCAAAATCAAAGAAGATGGGATTAAAGACTTATTTTATAATAATATAACAATCGGAGGAGAACTTTTTGTTCCCCTTTTATATACAGTTTTATTATTAAGCTTAGTTGCTAATATTATTACTGTTGGTAATCTAGATAATCTATTTAAAATACCAATTCAAACCTTTACTTTGATAAATATAATATTATTTTTACTGTTTAACTGTTATTATATCTTGAATACTAAACTTGAACTTAAATTAATAAAAAAGTTAGCTATACTTCCACTTATGCCAATACACTGGACTACAAAAGCTTATGCTTTTTTAAAAGCAGTGTTTCAATTAGTTCTTAATCCACATTATAGAACTGAACTTAAATCTCAGAAAGAATCCGAAGATATGGTCTTTATGCAGATTAGTTTTTTAAAAAAGATCAATGAGGTTAACTAATCTTTTTTAATAAAGGCCACACTTTCAATATGATTAGTGTGAGGAAACATATCAACTAATTTGATATCTTCTATATGATAATTATTATATAAAAGTTTTTTAAGATCCTGAGCCTGTGTTTTTGGGTTACAGGAGACATAGATTATTTCTTCAGGAGCTATATCAACGATACTGCGGGTTACTTCAGAATGTAAACCGGGACGAGGTGGATCAACAACTACCTTGTTTACCGGTTTTTTTTCTTGTTTTAAAACTTCTCTTACATCTCCCTGAATAAATTTACAGTTGCTTATGTTATTTAATTTAAGATTTTCACGGGCTTGTTTTACAGCACTTTCATCTAGCTCAATCCCAATTACTTCTTTAACATGGGGAGAAATAACCTGAGCAATAGAACCAGTTCCAGAATATAGGTCATAGACTTTTTGATCATTACTATTTTTTACATGTTCAATTATTACTTCGTATAATTTTTCCGCTGCTTTAGTATTTACCTGAAAAAAGTCGAGAGGACTTATTTTAAATTTATAGTCTAATAATTTTTCATAAAAGTGATCTCGTCCATATAAAGTTTTAACTTGGTCTGCTTTCACAGCATCGGCAAAATCATCATTGGTAGTGTGGAGAAAGCCCACTAATTCATCGTTAAACTTCAAATTTCTTATTTCTGTAACTAGATCACTTAAATCCGGGCTACGCTTAGAATTAGTTATTAAATTAATTAAAATTTCGCCTGTATTGATTCCTTTGCGTAGTTTAACATTTCTTAAAAATCCTTCCCTACGTTTTATGTGATATTTTTTCAAATCGGTGTTTCGGAAATAATCGGTCATTGTTCTGATTATTTTTCTAAAATCTTCATCTATTAAAAAACAACCATCAATTGTTACTACTTCATATCTCTTACCACGTGGATGAAGTCCAAGTTGAAGTTCTCCCCCAATCTCTAAATCACCAAAACTTAATTCCATATGGTTTCTATATTCATAGATATCAGGACTTTCAATTACTTCTGAAAGGGGAAACTCCATGATATCATTATCTAAATAGAACTGTTTTACCTTTTGTTTTTTTTCTTCAATTTGTTTTTCATATTCTACATCAAGGCTGCTGCAGCCACCACAAAGATCATAATGATCACAAATATTTACTTTATCTTGATAAGTAAAACTCATTAATTACACCACCTAAAATATATTTATAGTTCTTTTATAATAATTCTAGAATCAATTATCTCACCTTTTTTGTGATTTTACAAATTTGTAAAGTAAGAAATTGCATTTATAGTAATATTATATTATAATGTTTACATACTTGACTAATATACTCAGATATAAACAGGAGGGAAATAATATGAAATTAAAATTCAATAACAAAATAACTGTAGTAATTGTAATGATGTTAATATTATCGGTCTTTTTAGTGGGTAATACTGCTGCTGCTCAGGATGAGGATTATAAGATGGCAGCAATATTTCCGGGTTCAATTCAGGATGCGGACTGGAACGCAATTGGTTATACCGCTTTGCAAAATGTAAATGAGGAACTTGGTCTTGAGGTTTCTTATTCAGAACAGGTTGCAGTTCCAGATATATCAAGGGTTGTAAATGAATATATATCCTTAGGGAATAATATCATTTGGATACATGGTACTCAATTTAATAGTGCTGTTTTTGATATTGCAGAAAAAAATCCTGATATAACATTTATTGTCCAGCAGGATACACCTATACAACAGGATTTTGAAAATGTTATTCAGATAAAAAGAGATTATTATATTGGCCACTATGTCTTAGGTGCTCTAGCCAGTGAAGTGACCGAGACAGGTAAAATTGGTTTTGTAGGTGGATTAAAAATATCCTGGACAATTGGTGTAGTGAATGCAATTCAGCAGGCCGTACAGGATCACAATCCACAAGTAGAGTTTGAATATATTTATGTAGGTAGTTTTAATGATCCTTTAAAGACCAAACAGGCTACGGAAACTTTAATCAATAGAAATGTTGATATAATTATGAGTGGTGTGAATCTAGGTAACTATGGTATGTTTAGAGCTGTAGAAGATGCCAACCGTCCCACTTATGTAACCAGTATTTATACTGATAAAACGGATTTAGCACCTGATCACTTTTTAACTTCTGATCTCTTTAGGTACAATGATCTATTGGTTGAAATAGTGCAGGGTATCATAAATGAGAATAAAACTTCAGGACTCTATAATATGGAATATGGACCTGATAAAGGTAGATATATTAAACTTCCAGTAAATAATGTAAGTGAAGAAACAAATGAATGGATTGAAGATATTGCACAAAAAGTAGCTTCTGGAGAAATAGAGGTAGAAGAAAAATTAGATGAAATAAAAGAATATTAAACCATTAAATAAAGCAGAGGGTTAACCCTCTGCTTTATCATAGTTATCTATATTTGATACCGGTTAATTCTTCACAGACCTCTTTTACGGCAGGGTCTGCATTTTCTTTTTTGCCACCATTTTTGATTCTTTTTATTTCCTTAATTAAAATCTTTTGTTTTTCAGGAGTCACCTTGTACTTGTAACTAAATATTATCCCAGTAATTATTAATATGATAGGAACAAATACAAATACATATTTTAAGTAAAACAATGTTTGGGGTGATTGTGGTTGATTTGGTATATAGTTGATCAGACTTAAAATAATCCCCACTAACCAGAGGGCAACTGCCTGTGCAATTTTTCTGATAAATGTCATCAGACCTGAATAAATTCCGGTTCTTCTTTTGATATTAATAACCTGATCAATATCAGAAATAGTGGGCAGAATAGCCCAAGGGATCATGACTCCAGCGGACAGGCCAGAGCCTATTAAAATACAGATTAAAATAATTATCAAAAGTGGAGTTGTAGAAGATAAAAACAAGAGACTAAACATCCCTAATCCCCAGATCGTTAATCCGATAGAATAGGCTAACCCTTTGCCTTTTTTATTACTAATTTTCATATATACGGGCAGCATCACAATCTGACTTAAGAGTATCGCCAGCATACAAAACGGAAATATATCTGGTTTTTGTATGTAATAGGTTAAGTAATAGATAAAAAGGGCCATTAAGAAGTCCATTGCTAAATAGGCCGAGATGTACATACCAAGATGGATTTTAAAAGACTTATTATATAAAACCGTTTTATACTTTTTAATCTTTTCAATTAACTTTGTTTTGTTATCGACTTCATATGGTATTTCCCAGGTCCCCTTATATACAAAAAGCCAGGGTAAGGCGTAAAGAAGGCCAAAAACTATACCCATTACTAAATAACTATATTTAGGAGCGACTAAAGTTCCTTTATTAAGAAAATCTATTAAGTATTTTGGTAAAACGCCTGAGATTAAAGCAGAAAATTGTGAGAAAGCCATACGAGAAGTTGATAATCTAGTTCTAATCTCAAACTTTTCCGACATTTCAGCGTTTAGAGCTGAATAAGGAACCATGACCATTGTGAAAACTGTTGAAAAGAAAATATAAGCAAAAGAATAATATACAAATAAGAAAAGATTAGAACTAGTGCTAAGTGGTATCCATAAAGAGATGAAACTGATGGTAATCGGAATAATACCGATTAAAAAGAATATCCTCCTACGACCATATTTAGTATCTATATTGTCAGATATATAACCCATTAAGGGATCAGAGATTGCATCCCATACTTTACCAATGACCACAACTGAACCAGCCCAAGCTGGATTAAGACCAACGATATCGGTTAAAAATAACATATATAGGGTTCCTAATAATAAAAAGGCTCCTCCCCCATAAATATCTCCCATACCATATGCAATTATATTTTTAAGTTTAACTTCCTCTTTAGCCATTTTTTGCCACCTTTTGTGTATAACTGTTTTTATTATATTAACTTATTTAACCATTATCAAGCAGATTTTGATAAAGGGTATTTAAAAAATATATTGAATTATATAAAATAGGAATTTATTGATAACTGTGAGGTGATCGACATAACTAAGCCACCAGTTCCCTTTTATATTACTAGATTTTTACTGTCCGGTGTATTCAAATCAATCTTTAATATCGATGTTAAAGGCAAAAAGAAGATACCGAAGGATAGAAACTATATAATAGTATCTAACCATTTAAATTGGAGTGATCCCTTTTTTCTTCTGATGATTTTTCCTCCCACTCCTAAGATAATATTTATTGCTGAAAATGAGGGGATCTATGATGATCAAAAGAAACAGAAATTTATTGATATAATGGGTAAACCAATTGTACCAATTGATCGTGACAATCCTAAATCTAGAATTAAAGCTTTACGTTCTATGATGAAAATAATAAAAGAGGGGAATAACTTAGCTGTTTTTCCTGAAGGGAGACTAGGACATGCTGAAGGGGAGATTTTTCCTTTTTATGTAGGAGTTTTTTCAATTGCTCAAAAATTAGATATACCTATTTTACCGGTGGCAATTGCTGGAACTAAAGAACTTTCTTTACGAAATCCGGTTAAAATGAATATTGGAGATTTAACTTATTGCAAAAAAATTGAAACAGATGAAGATTTTGCTAAACGAGTTGCTTTAATAATGCGTGACCTATTACCGGATTATCCTGGTGAAGGTCCTTTTCCTAATACAATGAGTTGGCTAACAGATTTATTTCAAGGAGATTTAAGACCATTTGAAGGTGAGTATAACTTAATTATTAAGCGTGATGAAGACGATTAAGATAAATTTTCTTTAAATACTTTAAAATTAATGATAAAATAAGGTTGATAAGATGAAAAGGAGTGATTAAATGCCGAGGCCTCCCAAAAGACGGAGAATTAAAAATATACCATATATCAGATTTTTTAAACCAGCAGGGATACCTGGCCGTGAATTAGAAGAGGTACTTTTAAGTTTAGAAGAAGTAGAAGCTCTTAGACTAAAGGATGTAGAAGGTTTAAACCAAACTGAAAGTGCTGAAAAAATGAATATCTCTCGTCCCACCTTTCAAAGAATTTTAACAGGAGCCCATAAAAAAGTAGCAGAAGCCCTGTTAGAAGGTAAAGCATTAAGATTTGAAGGTGGAGACTATGAACTGGCCAAAGGTCGCTATCGTTGTAAAGAGTGTGGAACTGAATTTATGTTGAAAATAAATAGAAGATGTAAAGGACATGGACATGGTAGGAAAAAACATGGAAAAATCTGCCCAGAATGTGGAGCAGATGCAGTAGAACAAATAGAATAACAAATTTTGTTAATTTTTAACTGTTTTTATAATTGTTAATGTGGTAAAATAAATATAATTGAAATATGTTGATAATCTAAGTTAAAAATAAAAAGAGTTGCAAGAAGGGAGTGATATTTTTGTTAGAAATCATTGGGTTAGTAGTTGTGATTTGGGCTGTTGTATATTATCTTAACAATATGACTCCTTAATAGATCTTTTGAAGAGAAGGGAAATAATTTATTTTATTTCCCTTCTCTTGCTATATAAACAGTATAATTTTAAAAATCAATCAAATTATCCTCAATAAAGCTGTGGGGACTAACAAAGACGCTACCCACAGTAATTGTCCAATGGAGGTGTGGTCCTGTTGAAAATCCTGTTGAGCCGACTTCTCCTATTTTTTGTCCTTTTTTTACCTCATCACCTTTTTTAACTGAAATTCTTTCAAGGTGTGAATAGGATGAAAATATTTCCCAACCGTGATCAATAATTATAGTATTTCCGGTAACCAAAAGATTTTTGGCTAATTTAACAACTCCTTTATTAGCTGCAAAAATAGGTGTTCCTTTTTCACAGGCAATATCAATCCCAGAATGACGGCTTTGGATTTTATCATTTACATATCTGGTTGCACCAAATTCGGTACTGATAGTACCTTCTACTGGCCATTGAAAAGAAGTTGTAAATAATTTTTGGTCAAAACTTTGCCGACGAGCTTGTCTTATTAATTTTTGGTCTTCTTTTTTTCTTTTAACTGTCTTTTCATCCTGAGGTCTAACTAATTTTTCTTTTTCTGTATCAACTTCTATATAGCTATTATTAAACTTACCAGATATAACTTTGATATTTGTTGTAATATTATTTGTAGCTGTTTTTAGTGTTAAAGTATAGTCACCAGCCGAGGTCCAATAGGAGATAGGAATAAAAGCAACTTGATCATCATCCAAGTTTTTTAATGTGTATTCCGTTTGATTAAAAATAATTTTTTGGACAGATTGATTTTGTAGTACTTTAATAATCAAAATATCGCCCTGTTTTAGTTCTGATTTATTTATTTTTATGTTATTATTAAGTTCAACACCATGAGTTCTAAGAGAAAAGGCAAACAAGAAAATTATACATAAAGTTATAATTAGATTAAATTTATACTTTTTTATTTTTTTCATAGTTTACTCCTTTTTTTAAAGTCGTTATTATATATATTTTATCATAAAGTACTATTTCCTTTTTAAAAAAAGAAAAAAGATAATCTTGTAGGTGAATTAAATGACAAATTTATCAATCATAAATTCTGTAATAAAAAAAGATATGAAAGAGTTTTTAAGGAATAAAACAATTATTATTGTAATCTTATTACCACTTTTAGCTTCCTTATTTTTTTTAATTATAGAAGATGCTGGGTTAAATAAAGATTTTAATATTGGCGTGATAGAGAGTTCAGACAGTCAATTAAGCGCTTATATTAATGAAAATATTGCCAATATAAATGTTATTGAGTTTGATAATTTAGCTACTGCCCGGAAAGCAGTGGGAGATACTCTGGCTGGAGTAATACACATTAAAGGCACAGAAGATTTTGAACTCTATTTAAATGCAGCTAATACAAGCAGTTACTTCTTTTTACAAAACCAAATGGAAAATATTATACAACGCTATCTTAATATTCCTCTCCAGTACAATTTGCAGGTGAATGCAGTTAATCGTATAGAAGGAAAGTTGGGATTTTTACCGATCTGGCTGACAATTACTATTACGATGATCGGGGTATTAATTATTTCTGGTAACTTAGCTGAAGAAAAAGAAAATAAGACTATGGATGCAGTCTATATTACACCTGCTTCTAATTTGTTATTCTTAATTGGTAAAATATTATCCGGGGTTATTTTATCAACCATTACTGCTTTAATTATGCTTTTCATAAATGGTTTTTACAGACAGCCCCTAAGTAATATCTTGACTGTATTTTTAGCTGTCTTTTTAGGATCACTTGTATTCAATTTAATAGGTTTAATCATAGGAACCAAATCGGAATCACAATCCGCAGCTCGTTCAGTGGGAACCATTATCTATTTTCCCCTTTTGTTTCCGACTTTAATATACAATCTTTCTGATTTCACGGAACTTTTAGCTAAGTTTTTTCCAACTTATTATTTATTTCAAATAGTGAGTAGTTTGCTTAGTATTGATGCAAATTATCAATTTATCTGGTATAATTTATCTATTCTATTCATATTTGCTGTGGTTTTATCAGGAGTATTATTTTATGTATTTAAGAAGGTGTATACAAGATGACTTATAAAAAAAGTATTTTAGTTTCTTTAATTTTGATTTGTCTATTAACTTTACCGTTATCAGTTTTAGCAGAAAATAATGATATAAATAATCAAGTACAAGAGTTCATATTAAAGGTTTATGCAGACTATCAAGAAAATGAGTTTGCCAAGGTTTATAAAGAAATGCATCCTGATATAAAAGAGATATTAAATCAGGATAAATACCTTCAATTTCAGGAAAATAATACAGAAAAATATGATTTAAAGATCTCGGAAGTGGAAGTTTTAGAGATTCAAAAAATTGAGTCTTGGCCAGAAGAGTTTAAAGAAATCATTAAAGCTAAAGAAGAGCAGGACCTTTTTGAAATTTCACTTAAATATAAAACGACATATCAATCAGGTGGCAATGAAAATGAGAAAGTAATTGACAAAAAGACCTATGTAACGGTTAATGATGAAGATATATTTCTACTATGGGACCCTAATATTATAAAATAAATATCGAGCAGGTGTTTAAAAAATGACTGGAGAAGAGTTTCCGATTGTAATTAAAGATTTAAAAAAAGAATATAATAAGGTTAAAGCCTTAAAAGGAGTATCTTTTAAAGTTAAAACCGGGGAAGTATTTGGTTTTCTAGGCCCCAATGGAGCAGGTAAAAGTACAACTTTAAATATTTTAACAGGTATATTACAGCCTTCGTCTGGTGATACTTATATATTTGGAGAGAAGTCAAGTAATTTGAGTAAAACCACTAAACAGAGAATTGGGGTAGTATTTGAGACAAATAATTTATATAAAAGGTTATCAGGAAGAGAAAATCTTAATTTCTTTGCTGACCTTTACAATGTAAATTCAGATATCGTAGAAGAACTACTTGATTTTTTTGATTTAAGTTCAGCGGGTGATAGACAGGTTAAAAATTATTCGAAGGGGATGAGGCAGCGTCTTTTAATTGCACGAGCCCTTTTAACAGATCCCGAACTATTAATATTAGATGAACCAACCAGTGGTTTAGATCCCCAGTCGGTAGAGATGATACATCAGGCTATTGAAGAGTTTGCGGGAGAAGGTAAAACTGTCTTGATTAGCACCCATTTTATGGAGGAAGCGGATCGTTTATGTGATCGAATTGCTTTTATCAATGAAGGAAAGATTGTTACCATTACTCCACCAGCAGAGTTAAAAAGCCATTATGGCAGTAAACAGGTCGAAGTTGTGGTAAAAAAGAAAAAAGATTGTTTGCAAAGATTAAAAAATATAGTCAACGAAGAATTTATAAAAGAAGAAAAAGAGAGAGTTTTAATTGAACTACCCTTAAATCAAAATGGGCTTGGAAAAACTATTGATGATATTAAGGCTGATTTTGAAGTTTTAAGTATTCATACCCGGGAAGCCACTTTACATCAGGTATTTTTAGAACTAACTAAAAGATAAAGGAGAATTTTGATGAATTTTGCTAAACCTAAAATAATTATAAGTAAATGTCTTGGATTTGCGCACTGTTATTACAGTGGCCAGATGTTTAATATTGATTTTTTGGACCAGCTCGGTGAATATGTTGAATACCACCCGGTTTGCCCTGAAATGGAAATTGGCTTAGGTGTACCGCGACAAACGATTAGGATTGTCCGTGATAAAGAAACAGAAGAACTTAAACTAATTCAACCTAGAACAGGCAAAGATTTAACCGAAAAGATGGAGAATTTTTCTAAAAATTATTTAAATCAGTTTGAACACATAGATGGCTTTATTTTTAAAGAGCGTTCACCTTCCTGTGGTCCAAAGGGAATTAAAGTTTATTCAGGAGTTGAAGGTCAGGTTATCCACCATAAAGAGGTGGGCTTTTTTGCCAAAAAAGCTCTTAATCTTCACCCCATCACAGCTATGGAAAGTGATGGGCGATTAAATAATTTACAACTAAGAGAACATTTTTTAACAAAATTATTTGCCCTGGCAAAATTTAGAGAAATTCGCCGAGAAGAAAAGATGAAAAATTTAGTGAACTACCATGCCAATAACAAATATCTGCTGATGTCCTATGACCAGAATGAGTTAAAGGAAATGGGTAGAATTGTTGCTAATCATAAAAAGAGGCCAGTCAAAGAAGTATATGATCTTTATGAAGAGAAGGTAAATGATATATTAAATGAACCTCCTAGTTATAAGTCCAACATTAATGTTTTAACCCATATTTTTGGTTATTTCAAAAAAGATTTAAATCCTGGTGAAAAAGAATTTTTCTTAAATATAATTCAAAAATATAGGGAAAATAAAGTTCCACTTTCAGTACCCATTCATTTACTGAGAGCCTGGATTATTGAATATAATATTGATTATCTAAAAGATCAAACTTTTATTAATCCTTTCCCAGAAGGATTAGTGGACTTAACTGATTCCGGTAAAAGCAATGATCGATTATAAAAAAAGTAGTGATCAAAATGCTTAAAAGTATCAAAAAAATCTATAACCCCCAACTTTATCATGGGCATAATAAGGATAATCAGAATTTTTTTGAAGGCTGGTATTTTAAAATAGCTGACAAAAAGTTAGAAAATGTCTATGCCTTTATACCGGGAGTATTTAAAGATAAAGCAGGCCATAATACCCACAGTTTTATTCAGGTCATGGAAGGACCTGCCAATAAATCTCATTTCATAAAATATGATTTTAATCAGTTTAAAGCAGCTAAGCATCGTTTTGATATTAAAATAGTTAATAATAAGTTTTCTCTAAAAGAGATGAATTTAGATATCAATTCTGAAAATATTAAGATTCAAGGAAATTTAAACTTTAAAAATATTAAACCCTGGCCGGTTAGTGTTTTATCACCTGGAGCCATGGGTTGGTATGGATTTTTACCTTTTATGGAATGTAATCATGGTGTATTAAGCTTTAACCATGAAATCAAGGGGCAACTGAATATAAATAGCCAAACCATTGACTTTACAGGTGGGCGAGGATATATTGAAAAAGACTGGGGTAAAAGTTTTCCCAGTGCCTGGCTTTGGCTGCAGACTAATCATTTTAATGACCCCACTAGTTCTTTGATGGTTTCTATTGCTACCATTCCCTGGTTATCCAGGGAGTTTCGTGGTTTTATAATAGGATTTTATCATCAAGATGAATTATATAAATTTACTACCTATAATAATTCTATTATAAATCAATTTGAGAAAAAAGATGATAAAATATTAGTTGAAGTAGAGAACAGTAATTTTATATTAAAAATAGCTGCAGATTATGAAAAAGGTTTATTATTAAAAGGACCTTTTCGTTCTAATATGGTTAAAAATGTAGAAGAGAGTCTTAATGCAAGTATTGAGATAAAACTAATAAATAAATTTGAAAATAGTATTATCTATCAAGGGATGGGTCAAAAGGCTGGTTTTGAGTTAAATGGTAATTTAGATGAAATAATAGATAATTATTAAAAGGAATATTCAAATATTTAAATAAATATAACTATATATAATAATTTTTTGAATGAGGTGTAAATATGCCGGAAGAAAAAGTATTAGTAGTGGAGGATGAACAGGAAATACGTGAACTGATCAGGGATTATCTAGAAGTGGAAGGTTTTGAAGTAGCTATGGCTGCTGATGGAGAAGAGGGACTTAATAAATTTAAATCTTATGACCCCGATATCATAGTATTGGATATCATGCTGCCTAAAATAGATGGTATGGAGATTTGTAAGATAATCCGCAACAAATCAAATATTCCCATTTTAATGTTGAGTGCTAAAAAAAGTGATGTTGATAAGGTGCTTGGCCTGGGTTTAGGGGCAGATGATTATATGACCAAACCATTTAGTCCTAAAGAGTTAGTGGCTCGTATTAAAGCACAACTGAGAAGGTATAAAGAGCTATCACAGTCTAATGTTCAAAAGAATAGCCTTGAATTTAAAGATTTAAAAATTGACTTAGATGCCTATAATGTCTTTTTAAATGGGGAAAAGATACAACTTTCAGCTAAAGAATTCGAAATATTAAAATTCTTAGCTTTAAACCCAGAAAGAGTTTACAGTCGTGAACAGATTTTTGATCAAATTTGGGGCTTTAATGAGTATGGTGATATTAATACTGTAACCGTTCATATTAGAAAAATTAGAGAAAAAATAGAACAGGACTCTTCTAATCCGGAATATATTGAAACAGTCTGGGGAGTTGGCTATAAATTTGTTGGTGAAACAAATGCAATGGCTTAAAAACCTAATTAAAATGAACCTAAGAAAAAAGTTGATAATCTATTTTATTTTAATTGTAATTATTCCCATTATATTTTATATAGTATTTTTTAATATTCTAGGGGTATATCTTAATAACAGTGATACTATCACACAAGTTGATACTGTAATAGCTGAGTTTGAAAATGAAATCAAAGAGAATATAGAGGTGGTTGATAATAAGTCAGCCTTTGCAGAATCTTTACAGCCTATTTTATCAAAATATCAGGGGGAACTACAGATTATTAATCCTGAAAATGATATGATCATTTTTGATTCTGCTTCTGAGAGTGAATCAGAGTTACATTTTACCAACTTAAATATTAGTTCCAACTTGAATGCAGATTATTTTACATATTTAACTGAAATTGAAACTGTACAGGGAACTTATATCTATTCTCTCATCTTTAATAGAAATACAATGTTCGAATCTGTGCAGGGAACGGTTATGAGATATATTATCCTAGGAGTAGCTATTTCAATCATTCTCCTGGGCTTTTTAGTATATTATTTCAGCCGGATTATTTCTCGACAGATCTTAATACCTCTAGAAGAATTAAATGAGGCGACTAAAAACATAGCAAAAGGAAATTTAAATTATGAAATAGATTATTGTGGAGATAATGAGTTGGGTAATTTCTGTGAAGCATTTGAAACAATGCGTTTAAAGTTAAAAAAATCTTTAGAAAAACAGTCTTTATATGAGAATAATAGAAAAGAATTGATTGCTAGTATATCACATGATTTAAAGACTCCTATTACTTCGATTCAGGGCTATGTAGAGGGACTTATTGATGGTATTCCCCAGGATGAAGAAACCTTTAATAAATATCTGCAGATTATAAAAGATAAATCGGTAAGATTAAACCATCTTATTGATGATCTTTTTCATTTCTCTAAATTGGAGTTAGATAAATTAAATATTGACACTCGTAAGTACAGCAGCCAAGCTGTTTTTAATCAAATATTAAAACATTATGTTTTAGAATTTGAAGGGATTGAACAGGAACTTATAATAAAAAGACCGATTCCAGATGTAGAAATTAAAGTTGATAAAAGAAGAATTGAACAGGTAGTAGATAATATAATCAAAAATGCTCGCGAGTTTATAAAAAAAGATGGAAAAGTAGAAATATCTTTTGAGGTTGATCAAAAGTATTTTACCGTTAATATAACTGATAATGGCGTTGGGATTAAAAAGCAGGATAAGAATAATATTTTTAATAAGTTTTATAGAGGAGAAAAATCTCGTTCCCGTAAATTTGGAGGTACCGGTCTTGGTCTTGCAATTTGCAGAGAAATTATAAAGGCTCATCAAGGTGATATTGGAGTAGAAAGCATTAGAGGACAGGGCTCCACCTTTTATTTTAAGCTGCCCATAGTTAATTAATAAAATTTTAATAATTTCATAATTTGGATTTAAGATACCTCTAGTATCATGTAAGTAAGTTATGATACTGGAGGTATTTTTTATGGAAGAGAATATTATTTTAAAAATTGAAAACTTAAAAAAGAATTTTGGCAATATTGAAGCAGTCAAAAATGTGAATTTAGAAGTCTATAAAGGAGATATATTTGGATTTTTAGGACCGAATGGAGCCGGTAAATCTACTACGATTCGCATGATATTAGGTTTAATCAAACCTAATCAAGGCAATATTAAAATTGATGGTTTAGATATTAATAAAGATTATAAAAAGGCGTTAAACAGGGTGGGTACTATTGTAGAGACCCCCAACTTTTATGAATATTTAACCGGTTATGAAAATTTAAAATTACAGGCTAATCTATATAAGAATATTAGTAGAATAGATATAAAACAAATTTTAAAAAAAGTTGGGTTAAAGGAAAGAAAGGATAATAAAGTTTCGACATATTCGGTCGGAATGAAACAGAGGTTAGGATTAGCTAGGGCTTTATTAAATAATCCTGAACTGGTTATTTTAGATGAACCGACCAGTGGGTTAGATCCCCAGGGGCAAAAAGAGATTAGAGAGTTGATAAAGGGATTGGCTGAAACCGAAGATATATCCTTTTTTATCTGCACACATCAGCTTAATGAGGTGGAACAGATCTGTAATAAAGTTGCTATCTTACAATCAGGTAGAATTATAGCTAAAAGAGAATTAAATTCAAAAGTTAAGAAAAAATGGGTAGAAATTTATACACGACAAAAAAATGAAGCAAAAAATATTTTAAATGAAGATTATAATATAAACCAAATTAATATTAGCAGAAATGGAATTGTATTATATACAGAAGAGACTTATCTTGAAAAAATCAATTATAAACTAAATGAAAGAGGAATAAAAGTTAAGTATATTATTCCTGAGATGGAGTCACTAGAAGATTATTATCTAAAGGAAACAGGAGGGAAATTTGATGTTGTATAAGCTTGTTAAAAACGAATACTATAAACTTTTTAAAAAGAAAAAACTATATATATTTGCAGTAATTATAACTGGTATGGCCTTTATTCCAGTTATCATAAATATGTTAGAAGAAACAGGGGTTAACTTTACTGTTAACACCTTAGCTTTAGAAAACTTATCCTGGAGTACCGAGATGATAATTCCTATCTTTTTAGCAGTACTTGTGGCGGACTTAATTACAGGTGAATACAAAGATGGTACTTTCAAACTTTCTATGCTCGGGGGAGCTACTCGGATTGAAGTTTTAGTAGCTAAAATAATCACCTTGATTTCAGCTACTTTGATCTTAGTAATTTTTACGATGATGATATCTTATCTAAGTGGAGCTATCTTTTTAGAATGGGGAATTCCCTTTCAATTTAATAATGTAACCTTATCTGAAACACAGGGTATATTATTTACAGCTGGACTTTATTTAATTTCTGTTATTCCCTTAACAGCATTTGGACTAATGATTATGTTTTTCGGATTAAAATTGGAGTCCGGTGGATCATTAGTTGGCTTAACTATCGGTATATTTTTTATGATGAATATTATTAGACAGTTATCAAAATTATTTAGACCCCTTATATTAAGTAATTATTTTAATACTTCTTATCTACTAAGTACAGATTTTAGTTCACAACAGATATTATTATTTATCATAATTTCATTAGTATACTTTTTATTATTTTTAGGTCTAAGTATAGCTGATATCTTAAATAAAGATATTGTTAAATAAAGAATCTTTAAGTGGGGTTTAATAATGAATTATAAAATAATTTCTATCATAATAATAATCATAGGACTTGTAGGCTGGCTTTTACCTGCTCAATTAAATGATACTGAGGTCAGAGGCTACAGGGTTAAAGAGGTTAAGTTAGAATATCCAGAAGATATTGTAGACCAGGTAAGCATTTATATACCAAATGGTCAAGGCCCTTGGCCCGCTATAATATTTGGAGCCGGGACTGGGGCAGACCGGTCTCTTTATAAGAATTGGGCAGAAGGATTTGTCAGTCAGGGTTTTGTAGTTCTTTT
>CAZXRH010000028.1:0-18809 GCA_964642575.1 uncultured Halanaerobiales bacterium | reverse complement strand
ATGATGTTAATTAGTTACGTACTCATATTGTTAATGATTATTGGAGCATTAGCTGCTGTTTTTTTTGAAAATTTATTAAATTCAATCATTTCACTTGGCTTAATAAGTTTAATAGCAGCTGCCTTAATGTATTTTTTAAAAGCACCCGATGTTGCAATGACTGAAGCAATTATCGGAGCTGGTCTAACAACTTCTATCTTCATTTTTACCCTATTAAAAATAAAAAGGAGTGATCACCAGTGAGATTTAGAGACTATCTCTCCCTTTTTATGGTATTGATACTGGGCTTTATTCTTTTTCAGGCTTTTGCAGGTGGTGGTGAAAACACAATCAGTATTCCTCGGTTTGGAGAAGTAGACCTTGAAAATAGAGTATCCGAACATTATATAAACAAAAGTGTTAACTCAGAAACCAATAGTATAACTTTTAGTCAAACTCAAAATCCGGAAAGTGGCTCAGCTAATTATGTAACTTCTATTATTGCCAATTACAGGGCTTTAGATACTTTAGGTGAAGTCACTGTCTTGTTTATCGCTGCAGCTGGTTTAGCTTTTGTACTAGGTGGTAATCAAGAAAATTATGCTTTTGAAGATGATGCTTCATTTATTGTAAAAACCGGAGTAAAGATTCTTTTTCCACTTATGTTTTTACTTGGCATTTATATTATTATACATGGGCATCTCACTCCTGGAGGAGGTTTCCAGGGAGGAGCAGTAATTGCAACTGCTGTTTTATTAAAATTCTTAGCCTATAAAGATTATAAGTTGAACCATACTGGCTTGTCTCTTTTAGAAAGTTTTGCCGGTATCTCATTTTTGATTATTGGATTAATCGGCCTTTTAACAAATGGTTCCTTTTTAACCAATTTTTTAGATAATGGAAGATTAGGAGCTCTCTTTTCAGCCGGTATTATTCCAATTATCTATATTTTGATCGGAATAAAGGTAGGAGCAGAACTATCCGGTATTATTGGTAATCTGATTAATGCATAAAATAATAATTAAAAAGGATGTGATGATACTTTGGCTTTTTTAAACCAATGGGCTTATCTCGGAGGTTCAATTATCTTAATCTTAATCGGTCTTTTTGGGGTATTGACCAGAAAAAATTTGATTAAGATCGTTGTTAGTATCGGTATCATGGATACTGGTGTTAACCTCCTTTTAGTTAGCCTAGGTTATATAAATAACGGTATAGCACCGATACTTACTCAAACTAATGCAAATAACAGTTTAAATTTTGTAGACCCGTTACCACAGGCCTTAGTCTTAACTGCAATAGTTATCGGGGTTGCGGTCTTGGCTTTAGCATTATCAATTGTAATTAAAATTTATGAAAATCAACAAACCCTACAAATCGATGAAATAAGGGGGTTGAAACTGTGAATGCAAGTCTATTAATTGCAGTCCCTTTACTGACTGCCTTTGTAATACCATTGATTGGAAAGTTACATAAGAAAATTCCTTCCTTTTTGGTATTACTCAGTACATTATTTAATATTATAATCAGTTTTTCTCTGTATGGACAGGTCATGTCCAAACCAATAGTAGTTAAAATTGGTAATTGGACATTACCTTTCGGAATTAATCTATATGTAGACAAATTAGCTTTAATAAGTCTATTGATCATTTCTACTATTACATTTTTAATCTCTATATATAATATAAGAAATACAGATGAATTAAATGAGATTAAATTTAATACAATGTTTCTTTTAGCTTTTACAGGTATTAATGGAATTGTCTTAACCGGAGATGTATTTAACTTATTTGTCTTTATCGAAATTGCAGCCATTTCAACTTATGTGCTGGCTACAATGAAAAGAAAAGATAGTTTCCAAGCTGCGTTTAAATATATAGTGATGGGCTCCATTGCTTCGGTTTTTTTACTGATCGCAATTGGCTTTTTATACAGTAGTATTGGTAGTTTAAATATGGGAGTAATTGCCCAAAATGCAGTTGATTTAAATCCTTCCCTTTTAAAGGTTATAACTTTATTACTTTTAATTGGAATTGGAATGGAAGCAGAACTTTTCCCCATGAACCTCTGGGTACCAGAAGTATATTCTAAATCCTATGTAGGAGTTACAGCTTTACTGAGTGGTGTTCTTTCTGTTTCAGGTATATATGCCATGATAAGAGTGTATTTTACTCTTTTTGGTGGAACAGATATTTATCTCTATATTACAGTAGTTGGTATTGTAACATTACTTTTTGGAGAATTTATTGCTTATCAGCAAGAAAATATTAAAAAGATGCTGGCTTATTCCAGTATTGCTCAGATGGGTTTAGTAATGGCCGTAATCAGTTTAAATACAACTGAAGCCCTACAGGCTGGTCTTTTCCAACTCTTAAATCACTCAATTCTTAAAGTGATGCTCTTTATAGCAGCGGGCTTTATGAGCTATGCAGTTGGAAGTAATAAGATTAAGGACCTGGCCGGTTTGGGTAAGAAAACTCCAGTAGCAGGTTTTGGCTTTACACTCGCTGCTTTAGGTATAATGGGGGTTCCCTTTTTAAATGGATTTGTTAGTAAGATGCTGATCATTCAAACTTCACTTGGATTAGGCAGGTATTTTTTCACAGGTCTAATTTTATTAGCAACTTTAATTGAAATTGCTTATTATTTAAAAGTAATTCAAACCTTATATTTTAAAGAAAATGCTATAAAAGTGAAAAAAATTATGCCCTGTCTTGTACCAATCGGAGTCTTATCAGCAGCAATCCTTTATATAGGTATCAAACCACAAATAATAATCAATCTTTTAGATCAGGTTGGTACTCAAGTCATAGATAATTCTAATTACATCATTTCAATATTGGGAGGGATTTAAATGAGCTTAAGTCAAATAATTATAATCCCTATTATTTTATCAATTATTACTTATTTGATTACAAAAAAGTTTAAAAAAGCTGGTTCAATAATAAACATAATACTTTCAGGTTATATTCTATATACTCTAATCAATTTTTATGGACAGTGGGATATCTTAAACCAGAGTCTCAATATTAATATATTGGGTGGTAATTTTGAGTTTATATTAAACAACTCACCTCTGGCTTGGCTTCTAGCAATAATGACAGCCAGTAGTATCTTTTTAATAAGTATCTTTACTGTACATTCCCAACAAGAAGAAAAAAATACTGCCAGTTTTCACATGTTCTTTTCAATTCTATTAGGCAGTATCTTGGGAGTAGTCTTTGCAGGAGATTTAATGACACTCTTTATCTTTTGGGAAGTTATGACCTACTCTTCCTTTTTCCTTATCTCAGCTGGTAAAAAGGAAGGCGCCAAAAAAGCATCCTATCGGTACTTAATATTAAGTGCTTTGGGAGCTTACTTGATGTTAACTTCTATATTTATTATCTATACCCAAACCAATTCTTTAGAATTTACACAAGTAGCTGAGTATCTAGGTAATCTACCCACTCTAAATTCAATCATTTTAATTATTATGATGGGAGTACCTTTCTTAATTAAAGCAGGTGTATTCCCCTTCCATGTCTGGGTAAATGGGGCTCACAGCAATGCTCCTAAGGAGTTTTCTCCTTTCCTCTCCGGATTAATGTTAAAGATTGGTACTTATGGTTTAATGCTTTTATTATATCTAGTACCACTTTATAACATTCTAGGAGAAAGTATTAAATTTAGGGGTTTACCTCTATTTAATTATATATTAGCTATCTTTGGTGGCATAACAATCATTACAGGTACAATTTTTGCAATAAGACAGGAAGATGTAAAAAGATTGGTTGCCTTTTCTTCTATCTCCCAGATGGGTTATATTGTAATGGCCTTGGCCATTTCCACTCCCCTAGGTTTTACGGGTGGCTTGCTTCATCTTATGAATCACATGATCTTTAAGACTACGATCTTTTTAACCATGGCAGCTGTTATTTATAGAACCCATACCACAAAGATGTATGAAATGGGGGGGTTAATCTTTAGAATGCCGGTAACTTTTGCAGCCTATTTAACAGCTATTATTGCTTTAGCTGGAATACCACCAACCAATGGATTTATTTCCAAATGGGTAATATATCAGGCGCTAATCCAAAAAGGATATATCTTTCTTTCAGTAGCAGCCTTTTTTGGTAGTATTGGCTCTTTTATGTATGTCTTTAAACCATTAAGTACTGTCTTTTTAGGACAGCTCAAACCTGAACATCAAAATATTAAAGAAGTTCCCTTTTTAATGCAGATTCCAATGTATATTATGATGGCACTTATGGTTTTATTCGGTGTTTTACCAGGGATTCAAATGAATATTATCAATCAAATTGGTGAGTCGCTTAATATTGAAACCGTTCAATCAACTTTATATACCATTACAGGAGCATATGGAGCCTGGAATTCACTGGTAATCTTTAATGTATTTATTGGTGGATTTGTACTTGCTTTAGTTATCTTCCTTTTGGCTAAAAAATCCAAACTGGTCGGTTTAATGGACACTTATACAGCTGGTGAGTATATGGATGACCCAGAATCTTACCATTATGCATATAAATATTATCGGCCATTTGACCGTGTCTTTGACGCTTTTGCTGCTAATAGTTTAACTAAGGCCTATGACATAATGGCTGGCAATGTTGTAAAATTGGGACGTATATTTAAAGGTTCCTTTGTAACTGGTAATGGACAAACTTATGCCTTTTATATGATCTTACTTATGATTGTACTGGCATTTGCGGGGTGGATAGTATGATTTTAACTACAATTCAGTTTATATTAATTTCTTTTGCAGCCATGGCTTTAGGTTTACTCTTTATTGGAATTGCTAAAAAAACAGTAGCACGCACTCAAAAAAGAATTGGGCCACCTGTTTATCAACCCTATATCCATGTTCTAAAACTATTTGGTAAAGAGGCTATAACACATGGATTTATCTTTGATTTTGGTGCGATCATGGCTTTTGGAGGAATGATAGCAACTCTGTTTTTTGTACCAATTGCAGGAATTCAGTTATATAGTATGAGCGGAACCCTGCTTTTAGTAATATATTTGATGGCTATTGCCTATTTAGGAATGGCGATGGCAACAGTTGGTTCCGGTAATCCACTGGCCTCTGTTGGGATCTCAAGGGCTTTAACACAAATGTTAGGGTATGAAATGCCCTTTATTGTTGTCCTATTAACCTTAATTTATAGGAGTAGTAATTCTTCAATCTTGGGGATTGTGCAAGCTCAACAGGGAGGTCTTTTGAACTGGAACTTAATTAATGTTCCAATTGGAACTGTAGTTGCTTTTGTTGCTTTATTGGGGTTAATGGGTAAAAAACCTTTTGATGCCCCCATTGCACCTTCTGAAATTGCCTCTGGACCTGTAGTTGAGCATGGTGGTAAATACTTAGCTTTACTAATGTTACAACATGCTGTGGCAATTGTTGTTGAAACCGCTCTTTTTGTAGACCTCTTTTTAGGGGGAGCAACCAATATATTCATTTTCATTTTTAAAATGCTTATTGTCTGGCTTTTAGCCACACTAATTGGCTCTATTTTCCCCCGTTTTAAAGTAGAACAGGGTGTTTTGTTCTACTGGAAATGGCCTTTACTCGCAGCTTTATTTCAGGCCGTCATCATTATTTTTTAATCAGGAGTGATCATTAATGAAAGATAAATTTAAAAGTAGTAAATGGCAGGAGGTCATTAACTGGGCGCAAAAAAGATCCCTTTTTATGCTTCACTACTGTACAGGCTGTGGGGCAATTGAACTTCCTCCTACTATGACTTCTAGATATGATATGAGTAGATTTGGAATCGGTCCTGCTGCTACCCCTAGACAGGCAGATATCCTCTTAATAACAGGCTATTTAAGCACTAAGACTTTAAGAAGGGTTATCTATACTTATGAACAAATGCAGGATCCCAAATTTGTAATGGGTTTTGGTTCCTGTACGATAAATGGGGGTATGTACTGGGATTCATATAATACAATCAAACAACTTGATAAGTATATACCAGTTGATTTATATATAGCTGGTTGTATGCCTCGTCCGGAAGCAATTCTGGAAGGTTTTATGGAACTTAAAAACAAAATTGAAACTGGTAATGCTGATGGTTATCTAAGATATAAGGAAGATTATGATTTTTACAAAGAAAACCAAGAGAAAGTCTTAGGGGAGGTTAAGAGAAGACAATGAGAAATGAATCAGAAGTAATTGAACTGATCAAAAATAAATTAAATCCTCTCGATGTTAAAAAGTTAAGAACACAAAATCTGGCTGTCACACTAAAAAAGGATGAATTAATTTCTGGATTAAATTATCTTAAAGCCCACAGTTATATTCATCTTGCTACTATAAGTTGTGTAGACTGGATAGATGATAATGAATTCGAACTAGTTTATCATCTCTTCTCTTATGAAGATAAAATAAATATTAGTGTTAAAACAAGAATTGATAGAAAAGAATCTAAATTTGTAACCATAAAAAATATTTGGGCAGTTGCTCAATATTATGAACGCGATATACATGATTTTTTCGGTGTTGAATTTGAAGGAAATGATGATATGGATGAACTTATTTTAGAAAATTGGAATGATATTCCACCGATGAGAAAAGATTTTAATACCAGAGAATATGTAGATGAAAAATATGAATGGAGGGAATACCATGGATAAAAGTAAAATGACGGAAATGTTTTTTGGTCCTAACCATCCTGGTGTTCCAGGTAATTATGGTATAAATTATTATTATGAAGGTGATACAGTTGTATCAGCGGAACCTAATGCTGGACACTTACACCGCGGATTTGAAAAATTAATGGAAGAAAGAGAATGGATTAAAAATACTCCTTTAGTCTGCCGGATCTGTGTTATGGAGCCGGACATCAATGAAATGGTCTATGCCATGGGATATGAAGCT
This sequence comes from uncultured Halanaerobiales bacterium, assembly GCA_964642575.1. Classification (GTDB taxonomy): domain Bacteria; phylum Bacillota; class Halanaerobiia; order Halanaerobiales; family M55B127; genus M55B127. Next base: position 11,947 of record CAZXRH010000028.1, on the reverse strand, counting down.
ATAGGAGAAATTGAAGTACCAAAAAGAGCTCAATACATTAGGTCAATCATCCTAGAACTGGCAAGAATCCAGGCCCACATCTTCTCTATTGGAGGAAACTGTGGGGCAATTGGTCTTTATTCAGCTATGCAGATCGGAGTTTTGGCTCGTGATTATATCCTCGATATATTCGAAGAGATTACGGGTGGTAGAGTGTATCATATCTACATCAGACCAGGTGGGGTCAGACATGATGTCGAAGAAGAAACCTTTGCAAAAATATTGGATCTATTAGATGACTTAGAAAATAATAGGATGCCCGAATTTCAAAAGTTAATCTTTGAAAATCCCACTGCCCAAAAACGCTGGAAAGATACAGCTATTTTAAATCAGGAAGATGCCCTAAGACTAGGTGTCACAGGTCCAGCTTTAAGGGCAACCGGTCTTCAACATGATGTCAGAAGATTGATGCCTTATGGGGCTTATGATGAAGTAGATTTTGACATCCCAACCGGCCAGGATGCTGATGCCTGGACCAGATTAAAATTAAAAAGAGATGAAATCTTTCAAAGTATAAGTATTATTAGACAGTTAATCAATAATATGCCGGATGGACCAGTTAGTGTTAAATTGGGTAATGCCTTAAAGTATAAGATACCTGAAGGTGAAGCCTATGTAAAGGTTGAATCTTCACGCGGAGAATATGGTTACTATATGGTCTCTGACGGGGGATTAAAGCCCTATAGAGTCCATGTAAGGGGTACATCAACCCCTCTCGGTTTATACGGTGTAGAAGCACTGCTGCCGGGTACTAGAATTGAAGATGTACCGGTCTGGGCCCATAGTTTGGGAATCTGCCCACCGGAATTCGATAGATAATATTTCTCATAGTGAGGTGAATTTGATGAGTGAAGATAAAAAGAGTATTTTTTCTCCTACAGTAACATTTAAAAACCTGTTTAAAAAACCGGAAACGGTGAAATTTCCGCAAGAAGGTAAAGAAACTGCCAAACGTTATCGAGGATTTCACGTAAATGACCTTGATAAATGTATTGGCTGTGGAACTTGTGAAGAAATTTGTGATAATAAGGCTATAGATATGGTGAAATTAGCTGATGTTAAAACCGAATTAGGCCAACGAGATGAAAGGCCAAAAATAGATTATGGACGCTGTTGTTGGTGTGGTTTATGTGTCGATGTTTGTACAACAGGTTCTTTAGAATTTACCCAGGACTATACTTATATAAATAAAGATCCTGATACATTTTCCTATATTCCAGACCACAGAAATATTAATAAGGTAGAATTTGAAATTGGTTATGAACGCGACGAAGTATCAGAACTTTTAGATTTAGATCGAGTTGAAATGGAGGAACTTAAACCGGAAGAAAGAATTGATTCTTTTATTGAAATAGTACAAGGATTTTCCAAAGAACAGGCCGAAAAAGAAGCTTCGCGTTGTGTAGAATGTGATATCTGCACTGAGGCCTGTCCAGCCAGTATGAATATACCTGAATATATTAGAGGAATTTTTGATGATGATTTAGAAGAATCATTACAGCAAATTTATGAAGATAATCCTTTACCAGAAGTCTGTGGACGGGTCTGTACCCACAAATGTGAGACTATCTGTTCTATCGGACACCGCGGAGAGCCTATTTCTATCCGTTGGCTTAAAAGATATGCTGTAGATAATGTGGATTCAGCTGAATATCAAAAAGTACTAGGCACTGAAAAGATTGAACAAATCAATAAAGAAGTTGCCATTATTGGGGCTGGACCAGCTGGACTTTCAGCAGCTCATTATTTAAGATTAATGGGATATCAAATTACGGTATATGAATCAGAAGCAAAAGCTGGTGGAATGATGAGATATGGGATTCCTGAATACAGATTACCCTATGAACAACTTGATAAAGATATAAATTATATTAAAGACTTAGGTGTTGACTTTGTTTTCAATACAAGAGTTGGAGAAGATATTTCCATGCAGAAAATTGAAGATAATTATGATGCCGTATTTGCTGCTACCGGTCTTCATAACGGTAGAAGTACCAGAATACCTGGAACTGAACATAATAATGTATATCAGGCCATTTATCTTCTTAAAAAAATTACAAAAGGAGAAAAAGTGCCAATTACTGAACGAATTGTAGTTATCGGTGGCGGTAATGTGGCCATGGATATAGCTCGTTCTTTAGCCCGACTGCAAAAAGATCAGTTTGGTGAGGTAGATGTTTTAGTCACTTCTTTGGAAACTGAAGATGTTATGCCGGCTGACCAAGAAGAAATTGAAGAAGCCAAAGAAGAAGGAGTTCGGTTTGAACCAGGCCGGGGCCCAAAAGAAATTGTCGTTAATGAAGATGGCAGTATTGCTCAGTTATGCACAAACTGCTGTGTTTCAGTTTTTGATGATGAAATGAACTTCAATCCTTCTTTTGATAATGATGATATCAAAAATTATGATTGTGATATGGTAGTTGAAGCTATTGGACAGGGTGGAGACAACAGTTATCTTGATGATAATTATGAGATTGAATATGAAGGTCCCCGTATAAAGGTAGATGAAGAACAACAGACCTCTCTTCCCTGGTTATTTGCAGGTGGAGATATTGTGCAAGGTCCAGATGTGATTACTGGTATTAAAACAGGACATGATGCAGCAGTTGGAATTGATAAATACTTAAGAGAAAAAAAATAATAAATGATTCAAGGGGGGAGTGTTTAAAAATGCTCCCCTTTTTTATATAAAAATAATATCACTTCCGATGTTGTATGGCTTTGACTGGGTCTTTTTTAGCAGCCCAATAAGCAGGAAAAATACTTGCAACAGCAGAAGTAATTAAACCAAATGAATTGACTATAATAAAAGCATTTGTGTTCCAAGAACTATAAATTTGAGTTTCCATTGGAAAACCCACATCCCCCATGATTTTTTCGCCTCCGCCTTCCATAAAAATAGAATAATCCAAACCGAAATTTACAGAATACCAAATAAATAAAGCACCCAATATAGATCCTACTACCACCCCTATAATACCAATACCGATAGATTCATACATAAACATAAATACAATTTCTTTTTCCTTTAAACCTAATGCTTTCATCATTCCAATTTCTTCCATTCTCTCAAGAGCTGCTAATATGACTGTATTGATTATCCCCATTGCCCCAATAGTTAATATAATTGCTAAAAGAAATTTAGAAATTACCTGATCTACATTAAGAACTTCGGCAACTTCTAATTCATTCCAGGCATAAACCCCTACATTATCAAAGTTATTATCCAATATATTTTGGATCTGATTTTTGGCATTATTTACTTGATTTTTATCATCTAGTCTAATCACTATTCTACTTATATTATTACCTACAGATAAGGTTCTTTGTGCAATATCTAAGGGTAAAAACACAAAATTATTATTAATATTAGGATTAGTAGTTTCTAATAGACCTGAAACCTGTACATCTATTGTATTAAAAGTCTCTGTTGAAGTTCTAAATATAAGTGTTATATAATCATTCAGATTAACTTCCATTAATTCTGCTAAAGTTTTTCCCAATACTACTTTACTTTCTTCTTTGGAAAAAAATGAGCCTTCTACTAAGCTCTCTTTCAATTCAAATACTTCTAAAGCCTGGTCTGGATTAATCCCATAACCAATTACCGGTAGTTCGTCTCCCTGACTATTTAAAAGAGCTTGAAATCTTAGTTGAGGAGATTTAGATATATATCCATCAATGTTTTTTAAATTTTTATCAAATCCAGGTTCTAAAGACATTAAATTTTCTAAAGGTAACTCATCCTTATCTTCCCAATATTCTTTTTTTGCAATTTGAATGTGACCTGATTCGTATTTTATAATATTATCATATGTCATATCTTCCATTCCTAATAACATAGAATCCATTATTAAATATACAAATACGGCCATTCCAATTATTAAAGCTGTAATTAATGTCCTTTTCCAATAACGAAAAAGATTTTTATAAGCTAGTTTTAATAAAAACAAAAAAACACCTCCCCATTCGGTTATTTATTCTTTCATAGCTTCAGTTGGTTCAAGTTTTGCTGCCCTTCTAGCTGGTATTATACTAACTAAGATAACTATGATTACTCCTGCAAAAAAAGCAAACAAACTATTTCCAATAGAAGAAGTTGGATAAATCATTTTATTAAACATTATATCAGAACTCACACTGTTTACTGCAGTGCCAACATTAATACCAATTTCTGATAAAATACTGCTCAGGTAATGTCCAACTATGGCACCTAAAAAACTTCCAATTAAACCTATTATACTACCTTCAATAATTAATAATATCAAGATACCTTTTTCTTCCAAACCGAGAGCAAGCATCATGCCTATTTCTTTTGTTCTTTCTTTGACAATCATTATCATAGTACTTACTAACACTGCACTAGCAAGAATAACAAACAGAAAATATATTTGATTATATACAAGTTGCGCTATATTTAAATAGGAAAGCAATACATTGGATTCTTCATAATGCATTACTACATATTTGTCTAAAGCTTTATTTTTCTCTATTAAATGTTTTATACTATTCTGAATTTCTGATGCTTGATTTCTTTCATTTGCCAAAACTAGCATTTCAGTAACCTGATCTTCCATATATAATAATCGTTGTGCTTCCCCTAATGGTAGAAAAAATACATTTTCATCTAGAAGTTTAAGTCCACTCTCGATTCTTCCCACAATATTAAATGTAACTCCCTTTAGAGAACTATAAGAAGTATTAAATATAATTGTTACTTTATCTCCCACCTCAGAATCTATTTTATCTAGCAGTTCAGTTCCCATTGCTATTTCTAGTTTTTCAGTCTGTACCATTCTACCTTCAACTATTCTTTCCTTAATATCAGTTAGCTCAAATTCTTTTTTAGGGTTTATCCCCCATCCCTGCAATGTTATTAATTCTTGGCCTGTACTTATCATAGATCCAAACTTCAATCTATAGATAACACCTTTGACTTCTTTGATATTTTCTATACTTCTTATCATTTCATTTAAATTATTGTCCTCAAACCCGTTAATAGGAAAATCTAACGGCATAAGTCTTTTCTTTTTAAAGTACTCTTCTCTCATAATATGTACATGACCAGAATTATATTGGATAGAATCTGAATATAAAGAATGGATCATACCATTTATAAATCCACGTGAAAAAATTACAATCATAACAGCAAAGGCAATAACAATCATAGAAATTATGGTTCTTAACTTATGTCGAAATATATTTTTAAAAGCTAGTTTAAATAAAAACATTATGATTCCCCTCTCAACAAAAAAAGAGTGACTATTTGTTCACATGACTTTATATTCATATTATATCCTTAAAGTTATCTAAAATCAATAAAAAAATAAAAAATTAAAATATTTATAAATTATCCTTATTAATTTTATAAGTTTACTTGATATATAATCATGATTATGATAAAGTATTCATTGTGAAATATATTACTTAGGAGGTTTAGCAATGGATAAAAATCGCAAAGAAAAATTAATTAAAGATGCAAGAGAAACTGCTGAAAAATATTTTAGAGAAGGAGATTTTTTCTGTTCAGAAGCAGTCCTAACTACTATTAATGATGCTTTAGGACAAGAATTTGATCCTTCAGTTGTGAAATTAGCTTCTGGTTTTCCGATTGGAGTTGGTAAGTCAGGCTGTTTATGTGGAGCTGTAAGTGGTGGAGTAATGGCCTTAGGGTTAGCTTATGGAAGAAGTAAACCGGGTGGAGAAATGCCTAAATCATTTCCTAATAATGCCGCTTTACATGATTTTATTATTGATAAGTATGGTTCGACTTGTTGTCGGGTACTCACCAAAGACTTCGAAGAATTTGCAAGTCAAGCTAGAGCTGAACACTGTATCAGTATTACTGGTGAAGTAGCAGCCTGGGTAATGGATAACTTTATTGAAAATAATGTAATTGAGTGGTGAAGATATTATGACAAAATTATTTAAATCTATACCACTACCAATTGCAGGTTTAATGCTTGGTTTAGCTGGATTGGGTAATTTAGTAGGATCTTATGGTGGTCAATATAGAATGATAGCAGGAATTATGGCTGGATTTATTGCATTACTTTTAATTGGTCGTATATTAACAGATTATTCTAATGTATCAAAGGAATTAAAACATCCAATTTTAGGTAGTGTAGCTCTTTGTTTTCCAATGGGTCTAATGATTCTTTCAACCTATATTTTATCCTGGTCAGCACAATTAGCCTTATCTACCTGGTACCTTGGCTTAGCATTACATATTTTACTATTAATCAAATTTTCTTTAAATTTATTTGAAGAATTAGATATTAAAAAGGTATTTCCAAGTTACTTTATTGTTTATGTAGGAATAGTAGTTGGTAGTGTAACTGCACCTGCCTTTAATCATATTCAGTTAGGACAGTATCTTTTTTACTTTGGGTTTATCTCTTATTTAATCTTACTTCCTATCATTTTATATAGAGTGGTGAAGGTTAAAAATATTAAAAATCCAGCTTTACCTACAATTACAATCTTTACAGCTCCCGCTGGTCTTTGTCTGGCAGGTTATATGAATGTTTTTCCTCAAAAAAATATTATGTTTTTAGGCTGTTTAGTTACTATTACTTTAATATCAGTTCTCTCAGTTATTTTATATCTACCGAAAATGATCTCAGTGGGCTTTTTCCCTAGTTTCTCAGCCTTTACTTTTCCTTTTGTGATTACAACAATTGGGCTAAAATTATCTACAAACTTTTTAATCAGTAACTACAGTGTTAATTTTTTAAATTATCCTGTTAAAATATTAGAAATCCTTTCGATTAGTTTAGTATTGTTTGTTACAGTGAAATATGGTAATTATTTATTGAAAAATGTACGTAATGTTGTTAAATAAAAGATATTTAAAAAATAATGTAAATATAAACACCAAACTCTCCTTTGCTCTTATTAAGAAAAGGAGAGTTTTTCATTTTAATATTCTTTTTTTGATGTTGCATATTTTTTTAAAATACATAGATGTTTAAAATGTGAATGCTCTAAATTATTAATCCATTACATTTTTTAATACACGAACTGCATTTTTGTAAAATATGTTTTCAATTTGTTGTGCTTTGTATCCATTATTAACCATTAGGTCTTTCAGTTTATTTAATTTACCTGCATTTTCTAAACCCTTTGGCACAGACCTAATTCCATCAAAATCAGTTCCGAGTGCAACAAACTCATCTCCAACTAAATTTTTAATATAATCAATATGATGCATGACATCTTTTATACTTGCTTCTTTCTTTTTTGTTAAAAAAGCGGGGCAAAAGTTAACTCCAATAACTCCTTTTTTGTCTGCAATAGCTTTGATCTGTTGATCATTTAAATTACGTTGGTGACTGCAAATTGCCTTAGCATTGGAATGAGAAGCAATAATTGGTGCTCTGCTTAGTTCTATGACATCCCAAAATCCTGCTTCATTGATATGAGATACATCTATTAAAATATTTAATCTATTCATTTCCTGAATTAACTCTTTTCCTTTTTCGGTAAGTCCACAGTTTGAATGTTCTCCAACCCCATCAGCAAACTGATTTCTATAATTCCAGGTTAATGTGATCAACCTAAGCCCTAGTCTATAAAATACTCTTAAGGCTGAAAGATCAAATATGCTTTTAGCCCCTTCTAGGGCAAGTAAAGCTGCAATCTTATTATCTTTGCTAATATTATTTAAATCACTCGTATTTTTTGCTAATTGAAGCTCATCACAACTTTCGATTATATTATAAAAATTATCGATCATTTGAATTGTCTTTTTTAATCCATCACCCTGTGAAAGATAATTTTCTTCTGCATAAACTGCAAAAACAATTATCTTAACATTACTCTTTTTTAATTTGGATAGATCTATATGAAAATCTTCATTGAGAATATTAAAATCGTAAAGGTCATCCTTATATTTATTTAATAAGGTATCAGTGTGTAAAATTGCTTTCTGGATAGTCAAGGTTTTAACCCCCTTTTTAAAAACAAATCTCACAAAAATTAATTTGTGAGATCTTAAGTAGATATAATACTATTTGTTTTCCTGTTCAAATTCCTTTTGTATTTTAGTAAATAATTCTTGCTTATCAAGTAGATCATATCCAGTTAAAGATAAGGCTTTAGCTGCGTCTATCAAAGCCTGGTGTCCTGTTTCAGACATGGTGGCATCTCTAAATTCTACAGTATGTCCGGTAAGTTCCTCTCCAATTTTGATATAGGGATGAATAGCTGGAACTACTTGACTTACATTCCCCATGTCAGTGGAACCAAAACTATCTTCAGGACCTGCAATATCATCAATACCAACCTGTTTTAGATTTTCTTCATATGTATCAGCTAATATCTGGTTGGGATTTAAATTATCATTGGAGTTTTCAAATTTCCTCCACTCCACAGTACAACCTGTCATTTCAGCTGCTCCTCTGGCAATATTTTTAGCCTTTTTAATAACCTCTTTTAAATACTCTTTTTCTCGGGCACGAAAATAAAATTTGGCTTCTGCCAGGTCAGGTACTACATTAGGACTTTCCCCACCCTTGCTGATAATTCCATGTATTCTAACATCATCTTTAAGATGCTCTCTTAGAGCATTTATACCGTTAAAAAACTGGATTACACTATCTAAGGCATTTTTACCTTTTTCCGGTGAAGCTGCGGCATGTGAGGTCTGGCCGTAATATGTTATTTTTATTGCATCAATTGCTAAAGAAGTTGAATATGCTCTGTTTTCTGTAGAAGGATGCACCATCATTGCAACATCTACTTTGTCAAAAACACCTCTATCAACTAACGTTACTTTACCTCCTCCTACCTCTTCACCTGGACAGCCAATAACCTGGATTGTTCCCTTTAAGTTCTCTATTTTACTTAAAGCAACAGCTGCCCCTAAACTAATAACACCGATCATATTATGTCCACAACCATGACCTATATTTGGTAAAGCATCATATTCACAAAGGAAAGCAATTGTAGGTCCGGCCTTTTTATATTTATATTCAGCTTTAAAAGCAGTTTCTAACCCACCAATTCCATTTTCTACGGCAAAATCATTTTTGGCAAGATAATCAGTCAGCCACTCGACAGCTTGATATTCTTTAAAGCCTAGTTCAGGATTATTTCCTATCTGATCATTAAGCTCAATTAAATCAGTTTTTATCTCTTCTACTCTTTTTAGTACTGCTTCTTTTTTTGACATGTTGTCACCCTCTTTTAATTTTAAATAACTTCTTGAATAAAGATCTCAGTTAATTTCGGATCAAATTGAATGCCGGACATTGATTTCAATCTTTTAACTGCTACTTGTTGTGAAACTTTATCCTTATATATTTGATCATGTGTCATAATATCATAAGCATCTAAGATACTAATAATCCTTGCATATAATGGAATATTAATCCCTGATTTTTGTTCAGGATAACCATTTCCATCCCACCATTCATGGTGGTGTAAAATAGCGTGTGCGATTTCACTTTTCTCATTCAGGGAATTAGCAATTCTAAAACCAACTTCAGGATGAGATTGAATTATCCTATACTCTTCCCCAGTAAGCTTACCCTTTTTAAAAGCTATTTCCTCTGGTATATTGATCATACCTATATCATGTAGTCGAGCAATTTTTTTAATAGTCTTTACTCTTTCACTATTTAAATCAAGTTTTAAGGCAAACTTTTCAGCAAGACTTTTTACTCTTTCACAATGAGCTTCGGTTTCATAGCCCATTTTATTAAGTTTGTTATATAAAACTTCTAACATCTGTTCACTATTATGTTTATAGTTTTTAGTTTTGTTATTATACATCCTGCGGTCGGCTTTATCAATTATATCTTCCATAAGGGTTTCTTTATCAGTTTTAGTTGCATAACCAAATGATACAGATAAAGGTATATCCTTATAGTTTCTTGAATTTAGTCGTTCTTTAATTCTTTCAGCGATTAATTTTACATTATTTTTAGCTGTTTTGGGTAATAAGATTAAAAATTCATCTCCACCCCATCTGCCTAAAATATCTTCTTTGCGGCAGGCATCGTCTAAAGTCTCTGCAATCCTCTTTAAGAGCTTGTCTCCATCATCATGACCGAAGGTATCATTAATTAGTTTAAGACCGTTTACATCGGCTAATATTACGCTTATTGGCATTTGTCTGGTATTGTTAAGCCTTTTAATCTCTTCTTCTACATAATCGCGGTTATATAATCCTGTTAAATAGTCATGAAAACCAAAATATCTGATTTCTTCTTCTCTATTTAATCTTTTTAAAGCTGCCCCAGTGTGAGAAATCAAAAGTTCAACTAGGTTTTTATCTTGCTGTGTGAAATAGTTATATTCTTCTGATATAATTTGGAAAGTCCCATAGCTTTGAATAGGAACAGTTAAAGCTGATTTATACCTTGATTGAACCGGTGAAGCGTCTCTTTCAGCTGGAATATTATTACACACAATTGATCTTTGTTCATGATACGCTTTAGTGGCTAAACTGGTCTCATCTAAACTTACAGAAGCTACATCATCATCAGATAAATTTTGAGATTTGCCTACTGCCACTAATCTATTATCTTTGACCACATCAAGAGAAATTACATCATAGTCAAGAATTTCCTCAGCTGCATCTACCGTCTGTTTATATATTTCTTCTCTCCGAGCTGAATTTTCCATTTTAATTGCTACATCATGCAATTTTTCAATTTTGTTTTTATTATCAATAACCTCATTTTTTAATTTGATCTCTTCTGTTTTATCTTTCATTGCAATAATGACTGCATCTTTTTCTTTAAAGTTCATAAAAGAAATATATGTTTCTAGATATAATCGATCTCCATTTTGATCAGGGGCTGTTAATTCAACCGAATAACCATTGTTATTCTTATTATTTTCGATATAATCTAAAAGTTTCTCATAAGAATCGCGAAATAAAAGTTGCTCTAAATTTATTTCTGAAATATGATCAAAGTTTAAATTAAAAATTTCTTCGGCTGACTTATTTAAATTCATGATTTCTAAGTTGGGCCGATTCATTACAAAGAAGGCATCTGAAGCATTATCAAAGATACTTTCAAATCTCTGTCCATATTTTTTAATTTCTTCATTAATAAGTTCCAATTGTATGTTCATAAATTCATAGGCAATTGCAATAGGAAAAATGAGCCCTAATAAATATAAAAGATTATTAGTAAAAAATATTGCTAAGAATTCATAAATAGCCCACAGGGTAAAAGTTGAAGAGAAAAACATTTTATGTAAGTTATTAATTTTAATACTTTTTGTGACAAAATAACTGATATCTAAAAAGTATAATACTACTAAAAGTTTTGAAGTTAAAACAACGTACATCGACCAATTATCATACTGTAAAAATACTAAAATTGAAAAAAGAAAAATTAAATAAAGTAAAGCCCAAAATTTATTTGATTTATCTAAAAAGTACTTATTTAAAGAATAGTTAATTAATAAAGCAGCAGAAGTTGTTAATACATAGGTATATACTAAAAACTCTGCCCTTATAGACAGAAATGATAACGCAATTGAAATAAAAAATAGGATACCAGTACCAATAAAGAATATGGTATTAATATCACTATATTTTCTATATTCTTTTTTGTTAAAATAATATACAATTATTATAAAAACATTTACAATAATTGCCATCATAATCAGATCTATAATACTCATAAGTTACATTCTCCCATATATCTAATTTATTTAAATCAAAAGGATTTTTGATTTATTTGCTGAATATATATATTAAGCTAAGGAGGTTTTTTTATTGCAATTAAAAAATATATATAATTCAGTTCAAAATTTTATATTAGATCTTTTAAATAAATATTTGCTCTCATATAATAATTTAATACAAATTATATTTCTCCTTCTTTTATTTGGAATTAGTTATCTTATTGAAAAAAAATATAAAGAAATGGTTATTAGTAAAATT
>CAZXRH010000027.1:0-19134 GCA_964642575.1 uncultured Halanaerobiales bacterium | reverse complement strand
GTTGATAATAATGGTAATTGGAGTATAAATACAGAAACAGAAGGTCAGTGGACTGACAGCAGTAAAGAATTTACAGAAGGAGATTATGAAATTGAAGCTTCTATTAAAGATGCGGCTGGTAATGAAGCTATTGACACTGGTCAGTTGAGAGTTTATACTTCAACCCCAAAAATCGAGGCTGAACTGACCGGAGCTCATAATAGTAGAAAACCAGGGAAAGAAACTTCATATACCCTTACAATTAGTAATAATGGTAAAACTGAAGTTAAAGATATGAAAGTAACAACTCCTTTACCGGCGGGATTTGAACTTGATAAAGATACAATCAAGATAAATGATTCTATTTTAGATAAAGATCAATTTGAATATAATGGTAATAATTTAATAATAAAAAGAAACGAGTTAAAAGATGAAGCAACTTTAGTTATTGAATTCTCTGGCAAAATTGAATCTGATGGAGAAAATGTCTTGGCTGGCACAACTATTTCAACTAAATCAAAAGTAGATTACAAAGACATCTTAGATAATGTTTATCAGGAAGAAAGTAATAATGCTGATTTAGAAATATTAAAACTACACAGTATCAATATAAAACCTGATAGATATGCTGCCGGGAGTCCCAATGCACAAGCAGTATTTGCCCATAAAGTTAGTAATAAAGGTAATACCTTAGAAAAGATAAATTTAAGTTTACAGGGATTAGAAGATTATGAAGTTGCCTGGTATTATGATAGTAATGAGAATGGCACCTTTGATCAAGATGATGAACTTATAATATCTTCTCAAAGAAAGGATATTAAATTAAAAGCTCTCCCTCCTGAAGGAGATAGTAATATAATCTTAGTCGTAAATATAAAAGAAGATGCTGTACAAGGAGAAAAAGAATTTAAGATTAAAGCTGAATCAAGTATTGAAAACAATATATCAGATAATGTTAACAATAAACTGACTATTTTAGATAATGTACCTAAATTGAACCTTTATGATCCTCAGAACAGGGGAGCTGTTTATACCGGTAGTAATTATAATTTAGAATTGGAATATGGTAATACGGGAGAAGATGTTCTAAGCAATTCAAAATTAAAGATAAATCTATCTGAATATGTCAAAGAAGCCGAATTACTAAATACATCGGAAGATTATTCTTACGATTCGGCTAACAATACTATTATAGTTAATATAGATGATCTACAACCTTCTGAAGAAAGATCAATTAGCTTAAATATTACATTAAAGGATAATATTTCTCAGGGAACTGAAATAAATACTACTGTGGACTTCATTCAAAATGATAGAGATGTAATCAAAGATAGTCATAGTATTATTGCTGCTAATGAAGATCCAAGCATAATAGATCTGTCTGCAGACCCAGAAACTATTAGGGGAGATGGGCAATCTACTTCTTTACTTACAGCCTCAATTAAAGATATAATGGGAAATTTTGTAAAAGATAATACGGAAGTATTATTTGAGATTAATAATGAACTGTTAAGTAAAGATAATCTTGTTAAAGAAGAAGGATTTACAACTGAAATTGAAGATGTTGGAGATAGTGATTTATTAAGAGCAAAAGTGGATACTAAAAATGGATTAGCTAAAATCAATTTAAAGGCACCTGAAATATCTTCCAATGAAATCTTAGAGATTCCTGTTAATGTAATAGCAGAAAATAAAGATACTGGCAAAGTAGAAGAAACAATTTATATGGTCTTTTCTCCAGGAGTTTTATTAGGAAGAGTGATAGACTCTGATACGGGATTGCCCGAAACAGGCAAAGAGGTTAGGTTAATTCAAAATGATAAATTAATTGAAACAACCCAAACAGATGAAAATGGCCGTTATAGTTTCATAATAGAAGAAGATGGTGATTATGAAATTCATGTAATTGATAAATCAGAAAAAAGCGAAAGAATTAAAACAAAGAAATATGCTGAGGCGGGTAATAATGAATTAACTCTGGGACCAAGAGCTATAGAAGGCAGATTGTACTATCAAGGTACTAATAATCCAATAGCTAATACCCAAGTTAAGTTGTATTCTCCTGAAGGTAATTTATACGGTACTACAAAAACAAGTGATAATGGCCAATATTCATTTGAACTGGAAGATAAAGTTGTTTCAAATTCTCTACAAAGTATAAGTCTACAAAATAACAATCAAAACAATAAATGGTTATTACAATCATTAGATGGAAAAGTAAAACGAGGAGTTGCAGACCCTAAAGCAGGTGATATGATATTAGATGCAGACTTACCTGTTTTAGCAGATAATAACTATGGTCAAGTTCTATCTAAAAAAGACAGTGAAAAATTAGAAGATGTAAAGGTGAGGTTAGTAGATAGCAATACAGGCGAAGAAGTTCTTTTACCTGAAATAAATGGTACAGATCAAGATAATCCTTATTTCACCAATGCAGATGGTGAATACCTATTTGAGGATGTAAGTCCAGGAACTTACTACTTAACAGCGGAAAAAGAGGGTTATTATGATTACAAATCAGAAGAAGTTGCGTTAAGCTCGAAATCGGATATTAATAACACAATTAATATGGAACAAATAAATAACAATGATTTAAAAATAGAAAAATTAGCAGATGTAAAATATGGATTACCAGAAGAAGAAATAACTTATACAATCAGAATAACAAATAATAAAGAAAGAATAATAAACGAACTCAAAGTCACAGATATATTACCTGAAGAACTATTATATATAGCAGATACAGCAAATTTAAATGGAAATTATGAAAATGGAAAAATCATTTGGGAATTAACAGATATCCAACCTGGTGTAACAGAACTAAAATATAAAGTAAGGGTTGATAAAAACGCAGACTTAGGCAAAAAAGTTGTTAACAATGTTGATGTTAATTTAAATGGAGTTATTATACAAGAGAGTCATCAACTACAGATTAAGCCACCAGAAATCATAGTTACTAAAACATCAAATAAAGACCAGATTAATATAGGTGATTTTATTTCTTATCAAATAAAAGTTGAAAACAATACAGATTATGATCTAGATTCCTTTACACTTTATGACAAATTACCACCTGGATTTAAATATATCGAAAGCAGTGCTTTACAGATGAAAGGTGATAATAAAAAGACCAAAATTAAATCTCAGGGAGAAAGATTAATCAAATGGGATCTATTGAGTTTGAAAGCAAATGAAAATCTAACTATCGAATATACTTTAGTAGTTGGTAGTGGAGTTATCATTGGAGAAAAATATGTCAATAAAGCTTATGCCAAAACAGATGATATATTAATCTCAAATATAGCACAAAAATCTGTTCAAGTAAAAACAGACCCTGTCTTTAATACTTCAGCTATTTTAGGAAAAGTCTATTTCGATGAAAATGGCAATGGTGTCCAGGATAATGGAGAGAAAGGTTTATCTAAAGTAGATATAATCTCCAATACAGGACAGATCATAACTACAGATCAATATGGAAGATACCATTTAAGACTGGACACAAGCAAAACAAATAATATCGGATATACTGTAGTCTTAAAGTTGGATAAAGATTCACTACCCAAAAATGTTGAAATAATGAGTGACAATCCTGCAATAATAAAAGTATCAAATGGAATGATAGAGAAAGTAAACTTTAGAGTGAAAAATTCTAATTAAAAATCATATATTGTAGATTATCGATATAATTTAGCTGGGGGGATATTCCCCTCAGTTTTTTAAAAACCTTAAACCAATATATTTAAGTAATTTAGTTACTCGACTCAATGGGAAATTATTGTTATAATTAATGACATAGAATTATAATAGGAGATTATAAATGAAATCAATTAATAAAAAGCTAAAAAAGCATATAAAAGAAAATATTATACCTGCCTATAAATCAGCCAACAAAGCTCATTCAGTTGAACACATTAAAAATGTCATTGAATATGCTATAATGCTGGCTCGAGAATTACATCTTAATCTAGATATTATTTATACAGCAGCTGCCTACCATGATATAGGTATTTTAGGTTGGGGTTGTCGGGATAATAAAGCTAGTCATAAGCATTTAAGAAAATACCATCATATATATTCAGCCCGGGCTGTTATGCAAAGTAATGCTCTAAGAGAATTTTTTAATATCAAAGAGTTAAAAATTATTTCAGATGCCTGTTTAGATCATCGGGCTTCAAATCCTAAACAACCCAGTTCTATTTTCGGTAAAGTGATAGCAGATGCGGATAGGCTGGATGGTTTTGAACTAGATGTCTTATTTCAAAGATGCTTAGATTATGAAAATTTTAAGTATCCCAATAAAGAAATAGATGAAATAAAAGCTGATATCTATAATCATATTAATGATAAATACAGTTTTAATGGCTATGCTTTTGATTCATTATATTTAAAAATAACAAAAATGAAATTCGAAGAAGAAATTAAAAGAGTTAAAGAAGTTAGCAGCAGTCGTCCCTTATTTGAACAAGAATTTACAAAATGGCTTAAAGATAAGAGTTTTAGTTTTTTAAAATATTGATAATTTTGTCTAATTGTTGTAATATAAAAACAAACAGGGCAGAAGTTTTAAAAATCTTTTACTGCCAAGAAATGGGGTGCATTAAATGAATAAAGAGCAAGCTGAAAGAATGAAAAATGGTGATGGATTTATTGCCGCACTTGATCAAAGTGGTGGTAGTACTCCTAAAGCTTTAAGAAATTATGGTATACCGGAAGATCAATATGACACCGAAGAAGAAATGTTTGATCTTGTTCATGAAATGAGAACCAGAATAATTACTAGTCCTCCCTTTACTTCAGAGCACATTTTAGCAGCAATTTTATTTAGACAAACCATGAACCGCAAGATGGAAGGAAAGTATACGGGAGATTATCTCTGGGAAGAAAAAGGTATTATTCCTATCCTTAAGGTAGATAAGGGTAAAGAAGATCTAAAAGATGGCGTCCTCATGATGAAACCAATTACAGATTTAGATGAAAAACTAAAAGAAGCTAAAGAAAGAAATATTTTTGGTACTAAAATGCGTTCAGTTATCAAAAGTGCTAACCCAACTGGAATTAAAAATATTGTTAAACAGCAGTTTAAATACGGAAAACAAATTGCAGAAGCTGGTTTTGTCCCAATTCTAGAACCTGAAGTTGATATTTTCAGTGATGATAAAGCTGAATCCGAAAAGCTGTTAAAAGAAGAAATTATGAAACGTTTAGAAGATTTACCTGAAGATATGACCTTTATGTTTAAACTTTCTCTCCCCAGTGTAGACAATTTCTATAAAGAACTCATTGAACATCCAAATGTAATGAGGGTAGTTGCACTGTCAGGTGGATATAGTCGGGGAGAAGCAGTCGATCTTTTAACTCGCAATAAAGGAATGATTGCTAGTTATTCCCGTGCTTTACTACAGGGATTAAAAGTTGACCAATCTGAAGAAGACTTTAATGAAAGATTAAGTAAGTCCATTATAGAGATCTTTGAGGCTTCGATAACTTAAATAGATATTTAAAATAGATATAATTAGAATATAAACCGTATCTAATATATTTTTAGATACGGTTTATTCTATCTTATTACTCTACAACAATTTTTAAACAAGCCATCTTAATAATTATTCAATAAAATTGAAAAAACCCGTTAAAAACTGTAAATATTTTTAACTTTAAGAAGGAATATTTGTTGTTTTATTGAAAATTTAGTTTAGTAACCATGTTTTTTTAATTAAATATAAGTAAAACTGAAAAAGGCAAACCAATTGTGAAATTGGGGCGCAAAACTGTGGATCTTAATTTAAGACTGCCTAGTTGCCATTGATTAATATTCTATGGCTTGATGGAGTCATAGATTTTTTTATCTGTATAAATGAGTAAGAAAGTTAAAATGATTAATAAATATTTGTTAAAGCAAAAGGATTGATAAAAATGGAAGAATCTATTTTAGCAAGGAAGCCGGTCCTTAATCTAAATAAAAACGTTGTTGCTTATGAAATTATCTTTAAAAATTCCTATAAAGATAAAATTACTCCAGATAATATTGATGCTACTGCGCAGGAGATCAGCAATGATGTAGAATTTATCGAACAGACCAACCTTTCTAATGGTAAAAAGATCTTTATGAACTTTACTAAAGATCTATTAAAAAATGAAATCGTAGACTTTTTAGCCAAGGATAACCTCGGTATAGAGATTTCTGAGGATATTGACTATGATGCCAATATTATTGAAAATATTGTAAAACTTAAAAACCAAGGTGCCCTTATTATACTCAATGATCTAAATCCATATAAGCCAAACACCACTTTAATAAAATATGCAGACATCCTAAAGTTGGATTTTAATAAGTTCAAAGAAGACGAACATGCTTTGATTATCAATCTTTTAAAAAACAAATATAATAAGAACTTAAAATTTATGGCAGAAAACATAAATGAACATGAAGAATTTAATCAGGCCAGGGAATGTGGTTATGATTACTTTCAAGGAATATTCTTTACCAAACCGGAAGTAATGGCTAACCGTAATATTCCCGGTTATAAGCTCAACTATCTTAACTTTTTAAAAGAACTAAACAAGGATGAGATTGATTTTGACCGGTTAGAAAGTATTATCAAAAATGACATGTCAATGACGGTAAGTCTTTTAAGTATGATTAATTCCGCCTATTATGGATATAATGTATCTTCCATAAAACAGGCCTCTACTTTATTAGGGATCAATGGGTTAAAGAAATGGAGTCTAATCTATTTAGCTGAAGGATTACGCAATGATAAACCTGATATACTTTTTGTAAATACCTTGACCAGAGCTAAGTTTTCTGAATCCGTTGCTAAAGATTTTGATATTGAGAAAAAAAGTGGAGAACTATTTACAATGGGTATGTTGTCTATGATGGATGCCTTTTTAAATAGACCACTTGAAGATATAATTGATGAAATCTCTCTAACAGAAGAAGTTCGCAGGGCACTTCTCAAAGGGGAAGGTCTTTTAGGAGAAATATTAGAGTTAGCAATTGCCTTTGAAAGAGTGAAGTGGCAGGAAATTGCCATAATTGAAAAGACCTATGGTCTTAATCCCCGCAAACTTTATCAAAAGTATTTAGATGCGGTTGATTTTTCCTATGAAACTATGAATATGCTTATTGAAAATGGTTAATATAAAAATTTAATATTAATATATAATAAGCCACCAGAAGTTTTTGTCTGGTGGTTTTTGTTATTTATATATTACTGAAATTACTGATCATAATTAACAGAATATGGTTGCAACTATAACTAGTTTGTGATATTATTAACAAGAAATTGCTTAATCTAATAATTTTGGAGGTAATACTATGGATAAAGGAAAAACAATTCAAGAATTAGAAGTAGGACAAGCGGCATCTTTTACAAAGACTATTACTGAAACTGATGTATATAATTACGCTGGTGTAACAGGTGATTTTAATCCAGCTCATATCAATGAAAGTTTTGCTAAAAATACCATGTTTAAGGGTAGAATTGCCCACGGCATGATTGCAGCCGGACTAATTTCTACAGTATTGGGGACTAGATTACCAGGGCCAGGCTGTATATATGTTTCACAGGATCTTAAATTTACTGCTCCAGTCCGCTTTGGAGATACCATTACAGCTCGGGTTGAAGTAGAAAAGGTTAATGTAGAGAAAAACAGAGTAGAATTAAAAACAGTCTGCACAAATCAAAACGATGAAGTAGTTTTAAAAGGAAAAGCTGAACTAATGCCGACAAAAGGGTAAATTTTTTGAGTAACATTGTGAATATTTTTACATATGGAGGTATAAATAATGGATTTTAACTTAAGCAAAGAAAAAGAGATGTGTAGAAAAGTCTATAAAGATTTTGCTGAAAATGAAATAGAACCAATTGCAGCTGAAATTGATGAAACTTGTGAGTTTCCAGCTGAGAATATAGAGAAAATGGCTCAGGCTGATATGTTAGGAATTCCCTTTCCACAAAAATACGGGGGAGCCGGTTCTGATACCTTAAATTATATTCTGGCTGTAGAAGAGATGTCTTATGCTTGTGCAACCCATGGTGTGATTTTATCAGCTCATACTTCTTTAGGAGCTCATCCTATTTACAAATATGGAACTGAAGAGCAGAAAGAAAAATATTTAACACCACTGGCAAAAGGAGAGAAGTTAGGTGCTTTTGCCCTGACAGAGGCAGGAGCAGGAACTGATGCAGCCGGAGTGAAGACAACAGCTGAACTTAAAGGTGATGAGTATGTATTAAATGGAACCAAGATCTTTATCACCAATGCCGGAGCTGCTGATATCTTTATCATTCATGCTATGACAGATAAAAGTAAAGGGACCAGAGGTATAAGTTCCTTTATTGTAGAGGCTGATACTCCTGGATTTAAACTGGGTAAAAAGGAAGATAAAATGGGTATTAATGCTTCTGATACACGAGAACTTATTTTCCAGGACTGTCATATTCCAAAAGAGAACCTGCTTGGTAAAGAAGGTATGGGCTTTAAGATTGCAATGTCTACCTTAGATGGAGGTAGAATTGGAATTGCAGCTCAGGCCTTAGGAATTGCGCAGAGGGCTTTAGATGAAACCGTTCAATATGTACAGGAAAGAGAACAGTTTGGACGCCCAATTGCTAAGTTTCAGGGTCTACAGTGGGAAATCGCCGAAATGGCAACTAAAGTTGAAGCTGCTCGTAATTTAGTATATAAAGCAGCCAAGACTAAAGATGAAGGCAAGAGATTTTCAAAAGAAGCAGCTATGGCTAAATACTTTGCTTCTGAGATTGCTTCAGAAGTTTCAAATAAAGCTGTTCAGCTGCACGGTGGTTATGGATATATTAAAGATTATCCAGTCGAAAGATTAATGAGAGATGCCAAGATTACTGAAATATATGAAGGTACAACCGAAGTCCAAAAGATGGTTATTGCTGGTTCATTACTTAACTAGTTTAGATAGGAAAAAGACCTGATTTAAAAAAAGGAGGCAGATTTATGAATATTGTTGTTTGTGTAAAACAAGTACCTGATACCAATGAAGTTAAAATAGATGAAAAGAAAGGTACTCTTATTAGAGAAGGAGTACCCAGTATTATTAATCCCGAAGATAAAATTGCTTTAGAAGAAGCAGTTAAATTAAAAGAAGAATTTGGTGGGAAAGTCACTGTTTTAAGTATGGGGCCACCTCAGGCTAAAGAGTCCTTAATTGAAGCCTATGCGATGGGAGCAGATGAAGCCATTTTACTTTCTGACCGGAAGTTTGCTGGATCAGACACCTGGGCTACCGCTTATACCTTATCACAGGCTATTAAAGAAGTGGGAGATTATGACCTAATATTCTGCGGCCGCCAAGCAATTGATGGTGATACCGCTCAGGTAGGGCCTCAGATTGCCGAAAACTTAAGTATTCCTCAGATTACTTATGTAAATAAGGTTGAAATTGAAGATAAAAAAGTTACAGCCCGCCGAAAATTAGAAGATGGTTATAGTGTAATTGAGACCGAACTACCGGTTCTCTTAACGGTTTTAGGTGATTTAAATCAACCGAGATATCCATCAATTAAAAGAATTGTAGATGCTTTCAGTAGTGAGAACATGGTTAAAACATGGACAGCTAATGATTTTGAAGTAGATGAAAACAAACTGGGCTTAGATGCATCACCCACCCAGGTTTATGATACTTTTGTACCAACTAGAGACCATGAAGCAGAAATTCTGGAAGGTTCAGTTGAAGAAAAAGTACAAAAACTTATCGATAAATTAAAAGAGGAAAAGGTTGTTTAGTATTATTTAAGGAGGCATTACCCAATGTTAAAAATAAATGCAGAAAAATGTACGGGATGTGAAGTTTGTATAGATAAATGTCCTTTTGATGCTTTATATATGCAAAATAATATTGCAGTTGTAGAACAAGAAAGCTGCACATTATGTGGAATATGTGTAAAAAACTGTGAATATGATGCAATGGAACTAAAAGAAGAAAAAACTGAAAAGCAAGCAGACTTTGCTGATTATAGTGGAGTTTGGGTCTTAGCAGAACAAAGAGATAATAAATTGATGAAGGTTGCTTTGGAGTTAGTTAGTGAAGGCCGTAAGTTAGCGGATAAATTAGATGTAAACCTTTCAGCTGTTGTATTAGGATCTGATATTAAAGATACTAGTCAAGAATTAATTGCCCATGGTGCTGATAGTGTCTACTTAGTAGAAGATGAAAGGTTAAAAGATTACCGTACTGGTCCTTACACAAGTGTAATATCCAAGATGATAAATAAACTAAAACCCGAGATCGTTTTACTTGGGGCTACTCATAATGGGCGAGACTTAGGACCTAGAATATCAGCCAGAATAGATACCGGACTAACCGCTGATTGTACAGAACTATCAATTGAAGAAAAGCGGGGTATTTTGCTGCAGACCAGACCCGCTTTTGGTGGAAATCTAATGGCAACCATAGTCTGTCCTGACCACAGGCCGCAAATGGCAACTGTTAGACCGGGAGTTATGGAAAAAGTTAAACCAGATTACAGTCGAGTAGGAGAAATTGAAGAATGCCGAGTTGATCTAACTGAAGATAATATTGATTCAGAAGTTATTAAACGATCTAAAATCATTAAACTTGATTCAGATAAATCTGAATTGGATTTGTATACCGAAATAAAAGAGATTGTCAAAGAAGCTAAAAGTAATGTGAATCTAGAAGATGCTGATATTATTGTATCTGGGGGCCGAGGTGTAGGGGACCCAGATGGATTTAATACTATTGAAAACCTTGCTGAAACTCTCAACGGAGAAGTGGGGGCTTCCCGGGCAGTGGTTGATGAAGGTTGGATTGATAAAGACCATCAGGTTGGCCAGACTGGTAAAACCGTTAAACCACGTGTCTATATTGCCTGTGGAATTTCAGGTGCTATTCAGCATAAGGCTGGTATGGATAACTCTGATATTATAATTGCAATTAATACCGATTCAGAAGCACCTATTTTTGAAGCCTGTGATTATGGTATTGTGGGAGATTTACACCAGGTTGTCCCAATGCTTTCTGATGCATTTGAACAGATTTTAAATTAAAAAAGTAAAAAAACCAAATAAAAAGTTCAAGGGCTGGAGTCTTAATTGACTGCAGTCTTTTTTTATTCCCTATAAAAATCATCAATGTTTTTAAAGTTAAAAGATTTAAATATTGGCAGCATCTGTTTATTGATTTAACGGTCTTTTATATCTTTATTTGTAAAATTTTTGTTAAAATTCAATGCCAGTTATTAAAAAATGTCATTAATCGATAGTGTCAAACTGTTATATTTCAATCCTTGTGCCAATTGTCTGAATATTATACCATTAAAGCAGATTAAAGGGAACCGCAATATTTAATTTTCTTTTTTACAATAATTGAAAAAGGGAGTGTACTTAATGAGAGAGAAGATTCAAAGTTTTGGACGATTTTTAAGTGGAATGGTAATGCCTAATATCGGTGCTTTTATTGCCTGGGGATTAATTACAGCTTTATTTATTCCAGATGGCTGGATACCTAATGAAAGTTTTGCTAATCTAGTCGGTCCGATGATTAACTACTTACTGCCACTACTTATCGGTTATACCGGTGGTAAGTTAGTCCACGGCAGACGTGGTGGAGTAGTTGGTGCCATTGCAACCATGGGTGTAATTGTAGGTGCCAGTATTCCAATGTTTTTAGGTGCGATGATCATGGGCCCAATTGGTGGCTGGGTAATTAAACAGTTTGATAATATGGTAGAAGGAAAAATCAAATCAGGTTTTGAAATGTTAGTTAATAACTTTTCTGCTGGTATTTTAGGAATGCTCTTAAGTTTATTGGCCTATCAAATTATTGGACCTTCTGTAACAGCTTTAAATAATGTTTTAAGAGCCGGAGTTGAATTTGTTGTAAATGCAGGATTATTACCTCTTGCCTCTTTATTTATTGAGCCCGGTAAGGTATTGTTTTTAAACAATGCAATTAACCATGGTATTTTAAGTCCGATCGGTGTACAACAGGTTGAAGAAATGGGTAAATCAATCATGTTCTTATTAGAAACCAATCCTGGACCTGGTTTAGGACTACTTTTGGCATATTGGATTGCAGGTAAAGGTAATGCTAAAACCACTGCACCTGGTGCAATTATTATTCACTTCTTTGGTGGTATTCATGAGATCTATTTCCCCTATGTATTAATGAAGCCTTCTATGATAATTGCAGTAATTGCAGGTGGAATGACTGGAGTCTTTACATTTGTTGTAACTGGAGCTGGCTTAGTAGCTACTCCATCACCTGGTAGTATCTTTGCCGAAATGGCAATGACACCTCCCGGTAACTTTATTCCGGTTCTTTCAGGAATTGCACTATCAGCGATTGTTTCTTTCTTAGTCGGTTGGGTTATCTTAAAGAGATCTCCTAATGCTGAAACAGCTGGAGATTTAGGAGCTGCAACAAGTCAGATGGAAAGTCTTAAAGGAAAGAAATCTTCTGTATCAGATTCAATTAAGAAAAGTGTAAGTGAAGTAGATAGAATTATTGTAGCCTGTGATGCTGGTATGGGTTCAAGTGCTATGGCCGCAACTCAGCTTAAAAACAAATTAAAAGAAGCAGGTTTAGGTGATATCAAAGTTGATAATGCAGCAGTAAATGAAATACCAAAAGATACTGACATTGTATTACTACATGCTTCTTTACTGGATAGAGCTAAAAATAGAGTACCTGATGCTGAGTTTATAACAATTGATAACTTTATGAACTCACCTGCCTATGATCAATTAGTAGAGAGATTGCAGAAATAAGTAAAGGATATATGTTATAATGAAAGCGGTAGGTTTAACTACCGCTTTCATTAAAACTAATTAGAAACGGGGCAAAGTTATGAACTTAACTAATCTAACTTCTCGTGAAAAGAAAATATTAAATATCTTAATTAACTCCGAGAATTATCTGACTGCCAAAGAACTTTCAGAAAAAATAGGGGTAAGTAAAAGAACTATTTCCAGAGAACTGGCCAAGTTGAAAAAAGCTGTTAAGAATTCAGATTTACAGCTTGAATCCAAGCCGAGTGTAGGGATATATTTAACTGGTGAAAAAGAAGTAATTGAAGAATATAAAAGGCAATTAAATGATTTTAACTCTACTTTAGATTATTCTCCTGAAGGTAGAAAACAGTATATTATAAAACAGTTTCTATTTTCCAGCCGTTTTCAAAAGTCGACTGCTTTAGCTCACCGGTTGGCTGTTACCAAAGCAACTATTAGTTATGATCTAAATAAGGTGGCTAAATGGTTTGAAGAACGTGGGCTTAAGTTATCAAGAAGACAGGGAGTTGGCATTGAGTTAGAAGGCTCGGAAGCAAAGTTTCGCAATGCAATTATTGACTTTCTTTATGAAGATATTGGTGAAGAGAAATTTTTGAATCTGGTTAGAAGCAGAATAGATGATGGGTTTGAGGGTTTGAAAAACAAAGATAATATTTTACAGACCAAGTTGGACTTTTTAAACTTTATTAGTTTTGAAACTTCCCAAAAGATCCAAAAGGCAGTTGAAGAGATTTTAAGTAATAATGAATTTCAGATGGTAAACAGTTCCTATATGGGTCTCATTATTCACCTGGCTCTTGCCATTAAACGCCTCCAAGATGGAGAAGAAATAGTAGTAAGTGGAGAAAAACTAACACGTCTTAAAAAAACAAAAGAATACAAGTTAGCTCAAAGAATTGCAGACCGATTAGAAGATATTTTTAACTTAGAGATCCCAGATGATGAAAAAGGCTATATAACTATGCATTTAAAAGGAGCTAAGATCAGAAAAGATATTGAATTTATTGATCAACCATTAGAAGATGATGAACTAGAGGCAATCAAGTATGCCAGAAAGTTAGTTAAAGAAGTCCAAAAGGATTTAAGTTTTCAGCTAATAAATGACTATAGCTTGATATCAGGACTGACAACACACTTAGAACCAGCCCTTTCCCGATTAAGGATGGGATTAGAAATTAGAAACCCGATTCTTGGTGAGATTAAAAGTGAATATACTGATATTTTTGATAAAACAAAAAAAGCTTCGCAATTATTAGCTGAAGAATTAAATACTGAAATACCGGACTCTGAAATTGGTTATCTGACAATGCACATTGCCTCAGCCATCGAAAATTTTAATACAAGCCAAAATAATTTAAGGGCACTCGTGGTTTGTTCAAGTGGAATTGGAAGTTCTAAGATTTTAGCGGCCAGGCTCCATAAAGCCCTAGATAATGTTAAGATTGTGGCAGAAACATCTGCCCTTTCTATAGAAGAGTATATGGAACAAGATATAGATATCATAATATCTACAGTTGCATTAGAAGATTATCAGGATAAAACGATTGTGGTTTCACCAATGCTTACCAAAAGTGATATCAAAAAAATCAATAGGCAAGTTAATAAATTAAATATAAATAAGATGAAAAAAGAAATTCAGGGAGCAGGTAAAGAAAGACAAGTAAGGAGTATAGATGAAAAGCTAAAGATAATATCAAAGTTATCGGAAGATACTTTAAAACTAATTGAAGAGTTTAGAATTATCAATTTAGAAGATATTAAAAGGTATAAAGAAATACTGGATAAGATAAGTCAAGCAGAGTATTATCCTGATAATTTTGATGTCGAAAAGATCTCAAAAAATTTAGAGGCCAGAGAAGAAAAGGGAGCTACCATTATACCCGAAATGAAGTTAGCTTTAATGCACAGTCGAGTAGAAGATTTACCTCATCCTTATCTTTCCTTAGTCACTCTAGACAAGGAAGTTAATATGGATAATATAAAAAAAGAAGTTACAATAGATCGGGTCATAATACTTTTAGCTCCACAAAACATTTTAAAAGAACAGCTTGATTTATTAAGTAAATTTAGTGCCTCAATTATTGAGAATGAAAGTTTTAGTGAAATTATCCATGCTAATTCAAGAGAAGAATTTTTAAATTATTTTAGAGAAATTATGGACAACTATTTCTCAGAATATATTGATATGTAAATAATTATGTTTTTAAAAACAATAAAAAGAAACAAAAAGGTGGAGATAAAAAATGGGTTTTTCAGATATGTTTAAAAAAGACAAAAAAGAAAAAAAGGAAATGTTTTCAAAGGATTTAATTAAACTTGGCACCAAAGTGGACAGTATGGAAGAGGCAGTTGAAATTGCCGGAAGATTATTATATGAAAACGGTTATGTAAAAGAAGAATACCTAGCTGCAATGCAAGAAAGAGAAAAAGATGTTTCCACATATATGGGAAACGGAGTAGCCATTCCACACGGGACCAATGAATCTAAAAAATATATTGAAAGTACCGGAATTTCCTTTGTACAGATTCCAGCGGGAGTGGATTTTGGAGATGGAAACATTGCTAAACTTGTAATCGGAATTGCTGGTCAGGGTGATGAACACTTAAAGATACTTCAGAATTTAGCTACAGCACTTCAGGATGAAGATAAAACAAACTTATTAGTCCAAACAGATGATAAACAGGTTGTTTTGGACAGTCTGTTGCAGGAATAAAATAATGGGACTGATTAAAAATGATTAAGACATTAACCTTAAATCCCGCTTTAGATAAAACTATTATTGTTAAAGATTTTAAGTTAAATAATGTAAATAGAATCAAAGAAGTTTTTAAAGATGCCGGTGGTAAAGGAATAAATGTGTCTAAAATGCTCCATAATTTAGATGAAAAGACCAAAGCGGCCGGTTTTTTAGGCGGATATGCCGGACAGTTTATTAGGTCTGAATTAGATAAAATGGGTTTAAACCATAATTTTGTTGAAATAGATGACGAAACCAGGACAAATATTAAAATGGTAGATAAAAAACAAAATACTTTTACTGACCTTAATGAACAAGGTGGACGCGT
Source organism: uncultured Halanaerobiales bacterium (assembly GCA_964642575.1). Lineage (GTDB taxonomy): Bacteria > Bacillota > Halanaerobiia > Halanaerobiales > M55B127 > M55B127. The sequence continues at coordinate 3,294 of CAZXRH010000027.1, read as the reverse complement.
TACTTCTGATAATATAAATGAACTAAAACAAAATATATTCGCTGATTTAAAGGCTGATGATATTTTAACCCTTTCTGGTAGTATACCACCAGGAGTGAATAATAATATTTACGGCGAACTTATTGAAACAGCAAAAAGAAAAAATATAAAAACCATTTTAGATGCAGAAGGGGAACTATTTAAAAAAGGAGTAGAGTCTGGCCCTACAATAATTAAGCCTAACGATCATGAGTTAAGCCTCTATTTTAAGCAAGTATTTACCAATTTGAATGAGATGATTAAAGCAGCCCAGAACTTTTTTGAGTTTGACATTGAGATGGTGATGCTTTCTTTAGGCAAAAAAGGAGCAATATTTTTAAATAAGGAAAACACAATCAAGATAGAGCCTCTTGAAATTGATGTTAAAAGTACGGTGGGAGCTGGTGATGCAATGGTAGCCGGTTTAGCTTTAGGCTTAGTCCAAAACCTACCGGTAGAAGAAATGATAACACTGGCAGCCGCAGCCAGTAGTGCAAGTCTAATCAATAATGGAACTCAGATGGGAAAACAAGAAGAGGTTGAACACTTTAAACAAGAAATTGAATTAAAATATTTATAAATTCTTACGTGAAAAATATTAAAAACTAATTTATAAGGGTGAGCAAATGATGAAAACAAGAGCAGTTCGATTATATGGAGAAAATGATTTAAGATTAGAAGAGTTTGAACTACCTGAAATTAAAGAAGATGAAATTTTAGCAAAAATTGTTTCAAATAGTATTTGCATGTCTACCTATAAAGCAGTTGTACAGGGTGCCCGTCATAAAAGGGTACCGGAAGATGTAGCAGAAAATCCTACAATTACTGGTCATGAACTAGCCGGAGAAATTGTTAAAGTCGGTGAAAAATGGCAGGACCAATTTGAAGTGGGCCAGAAATTTGCTGTACAGCCCGCTTTAAACTATAAGGGGAGTCCTTTTGCCCCCGGTTATTCCTATCAATTTTTCGGTGGGAATTCAGAATATGCAATCATACCACCAGAAGTTATGGAATTAGGCTATTTACTTAAATATGAAGGAGATGCCTTTTATGAAGCTTCTTTAGCAGAACCGATGTCCTGTATAATAGGAGGTTATCATTCAGTTTACCATACTGAAGATAATAACTATATCCATAAGATGGGCATTGTAGAAGGTGGTAAAGTGGCACTCTTAGGAGCAGCCGGACCAATGGGGCTTGGTGCTATTGATTATGCCCTTCATGCTGAAAAAAGGCCATCAATGATTTTAGTAGCTGATATTAACCAGGATAGGCTTGATAGAGCTGCCAAGCTATTTGCAGATGAAGCCAAAAAAGAAGATATTGAACTTAAGTTTGTAAATACAGCTGATTTTGATGATGTACCCACCCGTTTAAAAGAAATCGGGGGAGGCGGTTTTGATGATGTATTTGTCTATGCACCGGTTAAAGCATTAGCTGAACAGGGAGATCAAATTCTAGGCAAGGATGGCTGCTTAAACTTCTTTGCTGGTCCTACCAATAAAGAATTTTCAGCTGAAATCAATCTTTATGATGTTCACTATTCTGCTCACCACATTATGGGCTCAACCGGAGGTAATGATGATGATATGCGGGAATCACTTAAAATGTCAGCCGCTGGTAATTTAAATCCCGCTACGATGATAACTCATGTGGGAGGTTTAGATAGTGCAGCTGATACAATTATGGACTTACCTGAGATACCGGGTGGAAAAAAACTGATTTATACGGGTATTGATATGGAATTAACAGCAATTAAAGATTTCAAGGAAAAAGGAAAAGAGAGTCAATTCTTTGCTGATCTGGCCGAGATAGTTGAAGATAATAATGGTCTTTGGTCAGCTGAAGCAGAAAAATATTTACTTGAAAACTGCAAGTAAAAAGAAATTATTTATTGATTTTAATATAAATTAAATTGAAGGGATGATTATAGTGGCAGTAAAAAAGACCGTTCAAATTAGAAATAAGACTGGCTTGCACGCCAGACCTGCTGCTCTTTTTGTTAAAAAAGCGGGAGAATTCAAATCGGAAATTAATGTAATTTTTGATGATAAAGAAGTAAATGCGAAAAGTGTAATGGGAGTTATGAGTCTGGGAGCCAGTAAAGGAAAAGAAATTGTTATCCAGGCTGAAGGCGAAGATTCCCAGGAAGCAGTTAATCAGTTAGTTTCCTTTGTAGAAAATGAAATGCCCAAAGAGGATGAGGAGTGATCTTAATGCAAGGTATTGCTGCTTCACCAGGGATTGCGATTGGGAAAACATTAGTTAAAAAAGATAAAAACGTAGAGATAGACCGTCAAAACATCTCAGATGAACAGATAGAAAGAGAAATAGAAAAACTGCATTCTGCCCTTGAACAGGCAAAACAAGCAATACAAGAGTTAAAAGACAATACTGCAGATAAGTTGGGAGAAGATAAAGCAGAAATCTTTGAAGCACATCTCATGATATTAGAAGATCCGGAAGTAGTGCCCGCATTTGAAGATAAGATAAAAAATGAAAAAATAAATGCTGCCGCTGCTGTAAAAGATGTTATTGATAAATATGTGGCTATGTTTTCTGCCATGGAAGATGACTATCTTCGAGAACGTGGGGCAGATATCAGAGATGTTGGAATGCGGGTTATTAAAATATTACTTGATGTACAAGAAATTTCCGATCGAATGGAAGAAGAAGTAGTTGTTGTAGCAAAAGATTTAACTCCTTCTGATACAGCTCAACTTGATACCGAAAAAGTACTTGCTTTTATAACACAGGAAGGTTCTCGTACTTCACATACAGCAATTATGGCTCGTTCGCTGGGCATACCAGCTGTAGTAGGTGTTGGTGAATCTCTTTTCAATAAAGCACAAGATAACAGCAAAGTTATAGTTGATGGTAACAGTGGTGAAATCTATTTTTCGCCTGATCAAAAAAGACTAGATACTTATCAGAATAAATTGAAAGAATATGAAAAGGAACAGAAAAAGTTAGAATTATATCGTGATAAAAAAGCCCAAACAAAAGATGGTCAGGCTGTAGAATTGGTTGGAAACATGGGTAATTTAAATGATATCAAACCCATTTTAGATAAAGGGGGAGAAGGAGTCGGACTTTTTAGAACCGAATTTCTATACATGGATAGAAGTGAACTGCCCACAGAAGAAGAACAGTTTGAAGTATATAAAGAGGTGGCACAAAAGTTTCAAGAAAAACCGGTTGTAATTAGGACACTAGATATTGGAGGCGATAAAGATTTACCATATCTGGATTTTCCAGAAGAAATGAATCCGTTTT
>CAZXRH010000026.1:6578-19604 GCA_964642575.1 uncultured Halanaerobiales bacterium | reverse complement strand
CAGCTGTTCAATAGTTAAAACCATCTGATGGGATTTTGGGCGATCTGCCTTGTTGACCACAAAGATATCACCGACTTCCATCAAACCTGCTTTATAGGCCTGGATTTCATCACCGGCTTCCGGTACTGTTACAAAAATTGTCGTATCAGCTAATTTTACTATATCTATTTCATTTTGTCCAACCCCAACCGTTTCAATTATTATGTAATCAAAACCAGCTAGTGAGAATAGAAGTACGGTATCATAAATAGATGAATTAAGGCCACCCAGTGAACCCCGGGTTGCCATACTCCTGATAAAGACTCCTTGATCAGTAGAAATCTCATTCATCCTGACTCTATCACCTAACAGGGCCCCACCACTGAAATGACTGGTGGGGTCTATAGCAATAATACCTACTTTGATATCTTTTTTTCGCCAGAGCTGCACTATTCTCTGGGTGAGGGTGCTTTTTCCGGAACCAGGTGGTCCAGAAATTCCAACCATGTATGCAGGTTCAACATTTTGATATACTCTTTTCATTAATTTTAATGCATTTTTCGTGCCATCTTCTACCATTGAGATAGCTCGAGCAATTGAATTCTCATTACCTTTTTTTATGTCTGCATACAGTTGCTTAATATCTTCTGTCATTTGTATTAAACCTCATTTTCTATAAATTCAACGATCTTTGCAATAGGAGTACCTGGTTCAAAAACAGCTTTTATACCAAGTTCCTTTAATTCTGCATGATCATCTTCTGGAATAATGCCCCCCGCAACAACTGTAATATCATCTCGGCCGGCCTCTTTTAATTTATTCATAATTTCTGGGAATAAATGAGTATGAGCACCGGAGAGAATGCTTAAACCTATAACATCAACATCCTCTGCACAGCGCTTCTTACAATCTGTTCAGGAGTCTGTCGTAATCCTGTATAAACAACTTCCATGCCGGCTTCTTTTAAGCCGCGAGCAATCACTTTTGCCCCTCTGTCATGGCCGTCTAAACCCGGTTTAGCAATTAATACTTTTATTTTTCTGTCCACGATTACAGGCCTCCCCTCTTAAATATATTGTGCTTCATATTCGCCAAATTCATCTCTTAGAACATCACTAATTTCACCAATTGTAGCATAAGCTCTCACCGCATCCACGATTGGATACATTAGATTTTTATCAGATTGAGCAGCTTCTCTAACTGCCTTTAAGGTGTCTTTTACCTTTTTCTCATCTCTTTTTTCTTTGATTTTACTTAATCCTTCAATCTGATGGTTTTCTACTGCGGGATCAACTTTAAGTAGGTTTTCTGCTTTTTTACTTTCTTCTTCTGTAAATTTATTAACTCCAACTACTACTTTTTCTTCATTTTCGATTTTCTTTTGAGTTTGATAAGCACTTTCTTGAATTTCTCTTTGGATATAGCCGGATTCAATTGCTTTGGCCATACCTCCTAATTCATCTATCTTAGCGATATATTCTTTGGCTTCTTCTACCAGTTCATCAGTTAATTTTTCAACATAATGGGAACCAGCCATTGGATCTATTGTATCAGCTGCACCGGTTTCATGAGCTAATATCTGTTGGGTTCTTAAAGCGATTTTGACTGAATCTTCCGTAGGTAAACCTAAGGCTTCATCATAGGAATTAGTGTGTAAAGACTGAGTACCTCCTAAGACAGCAGATAAGGCCTGTAAGGTTACCCTCATAATATTATTCATCGGCTGTTGAGCTGTTAAAGCAGAACCAGCGGTCTGAGTATGGAATCTAAGCATCTTTGACTTATCTTTTTGAGCATTAAATCTTTCTTCCATGGTCTCAGCCCAAAGTCGACGAGCTGCTCTAAACTTCGCTATTTCTTCAAATAAGTCCATCTGCGCATTGAAGAAAAAGGAAAGCCGGGGAGCAAACTGATCAACATCCATACCAATATCAACAGCAGCCTGTACATATTCAATACCATCTGCAATTGTAAAGGCTAATTCCTGTACTGCATCTGAGCCAGCTTCTCTGATATGATAACCACTAATACTAATTGTATTAAAACGGGGCATCTCTTCAGAACAGTAATCAAAGATGTCAGTAATGATTCGAAGAGAAGGTTCTGGAGGATAAATATATGTTCCACGTGCAATATATTCCTTTAATATATCATTTTGGATTGTTCCTGCCAGTTTAGCAGGACTAACTCCCTGCTTTTCAGCCACAACTTTATACATGGCCAGTAAGATCGAAGCAGGTGCATTAATTGTCATTGAGGTACTTACTTCATCTAATGGGATTTGATCAAAAAGCACTTCCATGTCAGCTAAGGTATCAATTGCTACTCCCACCTTACCGACTTCTCCTCTGGCAAGAGGATGATCAGAATCATAACCAATCTGGGTGGGTAAGTCAAAAGCTACACTTAGCCCGGTTTGTCCCTGATCTAGAAGATATCTAAATCGTTCATTGGTTTCTTCAGCATTACCAAATCCAGCATATTGACGCATTGTCCACAGCTTACTGCGGTACATGGTCGGATAAACCCCTCTTGTAAAGGGATACTGGCCTGGATAATTTATATCTTCCTCATAATCAATATCTTTGGTGTCTAATGGGGTGTATAATGGTTTAATGGGTCTGCCAGAATCAGATTTAAATTCATCTTTTCTTTCACCAAACCTGTTAATTGTTTTATCCAGTTTATTCTCTTTCCATTCTTGTTCTATTTGGTTAAGATCTTTTTCACTCACCAATTTTCCCTCCTTTTGCAAGTTCTTGCCCAACTGCAAAAGCTTTCATATTAACGGCAATTGTATTTTCGGGCACTCTCTTTTTAATTGCTTTTTTCAGGGATGAAGTTCTAATCTGTGGTAATAAGCTGTCCACGATACCAAGTACTAAAATATTGGCAGATAACTTCATCTCCACTTCTTCAATTGCCTTTTCAAAGATAGGCAGTTTATGTGTTTTTACATTTTTTTCATCGGTATCAATACTATCATCCACTATAATAATACCGTTCTCTTTTACATCATGATTGTATTTATCATAAGCTTTTTGAGTTAAAGCCACTAAAATATCAGGTTTAATTACCTTGGGAAAATCAATAACTTCCTTACTTAATACAACCTCTGAGCGGCTGGCACCTCCACGTGATTCTGGTCCATAGGACTGGGTCTGTGTAACATTTAAGCCTTCTTCATGGAGGGCTGCTTCTGCAATTATTATCCCGGCCAGGATCATACCTTGGCCACCGGCTCCACTCAGCCTTACTTCAAATCTATCCATACTTAGTCCTCCTCCTGCACAGAATCGATTATTTCCTGATACATCTCAGTATATTCACGTTTTTCTTCTTTATATATTATACCGGTGGGGAACTTTCCTTTTTTCTCTTCCTCAGAAAGTTTGTCCCACTTTTTAATATTAACGGAAGCTTCTTTTTGCCAGTCTAACATTTCTAGGGTACTGTCCATATCATTGCGTCTTCCATAGTTAACCGGACACTGACTGATGGCTTCTATAAAAGAAAATCCTTTATGGCTTAGGCCGTCTTTAAATATTTCTATTAACTGACGGGTATTATAGGCAGTACCGCGGGCAATAAAGGAAGCACCAGAAGCTTTTGTTAGTTCTGCTAAATCAAAGTTTTGATCTATATTACCATATGGAGTTGTAGTTGCATTAGCACCGGTAGGAGTCATCGGTGAGAACTGCCCACTTGTCATTCCATATATTTGATTATTCATTAACACTACAGTTAAATCAATATTTCTTCTACCACCATGAATCAGATGATTACCACCAATGGCTGCTCCATCACCATCACCGGTAATTACAATTACATGTAGTTCAGGATTAGCCAGTTTAATACCGGTTGCAAAAGCAATTGCACGACCATGAGTAGTGTGTAAGGTATCAAAGTTCATATACCCGGTTGCACGACCAGAACAACCAATACCAGAAACAACTACAATCTTATCGGGATCAAGGTCAGCTTTATCGATGGCACGTGCTAAATTAGCCATGATGGTACCGTGACCACAGCCCGGACACCAGATATGAGGCAGTTTATCCTGTCGGAAATACTCTTCTATATCATACTTGCTCATCTATTTAACCTCCTTAATCATATTAAGGATTTCATCGGGTTTGATTAATGTCCCGTCATATTTATTAATACCATATACATCTGCATTGCCAAACACATGTTCTTTAACTTCTTTTATCAGTTGGCCTTTATTTAATTCCGGTACAATTATTGTATCGACATTTTTACTAATTTCTTTAATGTATTCTTCAGGAAAAGGCCAAAGTGTCTGTAATTTGATCCAACCTGCTTTGATTCCTTCTGCGCGAGCTCGGCTTACTGCATTGACCGCTGAACGCATGGTAGAACCATAAGCTAAGACAATTACATCGTCATCATCTTGAATATCTTCTTCATAAAGACTGATTATATCCATATTATCTTCCAATTTCGCCATCATTCTATCCATTAATTTTTTAGCATCTTCAGTTGTGCCTCTGGGAAAACCGGTTTTATCATGAAACAAACCGGTAGTATGATACCTGTAACCTTCACCATAAGCAGGCATCGGAGGAATATGATCCTCAGTTTCCTCATATGGATTAAAGTCTTCAGGTCCAACCTCCGGTTTCTTACGGTCCCAAATTTCTATCTCATCTTCATCAGGTAAGATAACTTTTTCCCTCATATGACCAACCATTTCATCTAATAGTAATATGACTGGAGTTCTAAATCTCTCAGCAAAGTTAAAAGCCTTTACAGTCAATTCAAAAGTCTCTTTTACAGATGAAGGTGCTAAAGCTATTACGGGGTGATCTCCATGAGTTCCCCATTTAGCTTGCATTACATCACCCTGAGAAGGTGAAGTTGGTAAGCCTGTTGAAGGCCCTACCCTTTGAACATTTACTACAACACAAGGAGCTTCGATCATCATTCCCAAGCCTAAATTTTCCTGTTTTAAAGAAAATCCGGGCCCACTAGTAGCGGTTATGGACTTAAGTCCGCTTAAGGAAGCACCAATTACACAGGCCATACTAGCCAGCTCATCTTCCATCTGAATAAACTTACCGCCACGTTTAGGTAACTCTTCCGCTAAACCCTCTGCAATTTCAGAGGCAGGTGTAATCGGATAGCCGGCAAAAAATCTGGCACCAGCTGCGATAGCTCCTTTAACGACTGCTTCATCTCCCTGTAATAATTTTGGTTTATTCTTCATCTTCGTCATCTTCTTCCACCACCTCTAATACGAAGTCTGGACAACTAAGTTCACAGTTATAACAGCCAACACAATCATCAATATCGGTAATGGTTATTTGTCCTTCTTTAACCTCGAGTACATCTGTAGGACAGTACATAACACATATCTCACATCCCTTACAGCGTTCTGGATGAGTGATTTTTACCTTGCCATTGTTCGGCATTAAATCAGCTCCTTAAATTATTGATATTATTAAGATTATTAATGTCTGTATAAACTCATAGTTGAATAATACATCAACCAAATCATTATTTCAATAACAAATTTTAAAAACCTTTAATTAATCAAAAAAAATATTCAGGGGTTACATCCTAAAACCCCCGAATATTCAGTATTTAGCTTATTACTCTTCTTTCATAAATGGATATGAATAATCTGTTGGTGGATTTAAGTTCTCTTTAATAGAGCGTGGTGAGACCCAACGCATGAGATTCCACTGACTACCTGCCTTATCATTTGTTCCAGACTTTCTGGCTCCACCAAAAGGCTGTTGTCCAACTACTGCACCGGTCGGTTTATCATTAATATAGAAGTTACCGGCTGCGTGTTTTAATATTCTTTCAGCCGTTTCAACCGCTTTACGGTCCTTAGCAAAGATACTCCCGGTTAAACCATAAGGTGAAGTTTCATCACAAAGTTTTAGTGTTTTTTCAAATTCATCTTCTTTATATATATATAAGGTAAGAACTGGTCCAAAGATCTCTTCCTGCATGGTCTTAAACTTCGGATCTTCGGTTAAGATAATGGTAGGTTCTATATAATAACCCTTGCTCTTATCATAATCTCCTCCCGCAATAACTTCTGCCTTTTCAGACTCTTTAGCATATTCTATATAATCAGAGATCTTATCAAAGGCTGGTTCATCAATAACAGCATTAATGAAGTTTGTAAAGTCATCGACCGGTCCCATTTTTAAATTAGTAGTTTTTTCTATTAACTCTTCTTTCATCTTTGGCCAGAGGGAATCCGGTATATAAGAACGAGAAGCGGCTGAACATTTCTGCCCCTGATACTCAAAAGCTCCTCTAATTAAGGCTGTTACTAATTCACCTTTATCAGCAGAAGGATGAGCAAAGATGAAGTCCTTACCTCCTGTTTCTCCTACAATTCTTGGATAAGTATCATATTTTTCTACATTTGAACCAACCTCTTTATACATTTGATTTAAAGTATTAACTGAACCTGTAAAGTGAATTCCGGCAAGTTCCGGCTTTTCGGTTACAAGAGGTCCAATCTCAGAACCCCGACCTGGAATAAAGTTAATAACTCCAGCGGGTAGACCTGCTCTCTTTAAAATCTTCATAAAGAAATAATTAGAATATACAGCTGTAGAAGCAGGCTTCCATAAAACGGTATTACCCATTAAGGCAGGAGCAGTTGGTAGATTAGCACCAATTGAAGTAAAGTTAAAAGGTGGTACCGCAAAAATAAAACCCTCTAAAGGCCTGTATTCCATTCTATTTAATATATCATCTGTAGAACTAGGCTGATTTTTATAAATACGGGTCATAAAATAGGAATTAAAGCGTAAAAAGTCAATTAACTCACAAGCTGAATCAATTTCAGCCTGAAAAATATTTTTACTCTGCCCTAACATGGTTGCTGCATTAAGCTCGGCTCTATTAGGTCCTGCCAATAAAGAAGCCGCTTTCAAAAAGATAGAAGCTCGTTTTTCCCAGGAAGTATTTTCCCATTCTTTTTTGGCTGTAAGGGCCGCTTCAACTGCTTGATTAACTTCTTTTTCTCCTGCCATGTGATATTTACCTAAAACAAGGTCGTGGTTATGGGGTGCTCTAATCTCTTTTGTATTACCTGTTTTGACTTCCTTGCCATTAATAATTAACGGTATCTCTACCGGGTTGTTTTTTAATTCATTAAGTTTAGTTTTTACTTCCATTTTTTCTTTGCTACCTGGTTCATAACTTAAAATTGGTTCATTGCTAGGTCTTTTTAAACTAAAAATATCATTTGCACTCAACTTAAATCCCTCCTAATATTATTAAACAACTGACGGTTCTAAAATCAATCTACCTTTATCAAATCTTTCTAAATCAAGTTCAATATCAATACTTAACTCTTCACCGGTTATCATTTCTGCCATCAAAATACCGGTCATCGGAGCAATCATAAAACCATGACCACTGAATCCAACTGCCATAAAAAAGCCTTCTACTTCATTAGATTCATCTAAAATCGGCTGAGCATCAGGTGTTACATTATATAATCCGGCCCACTGTCTGATCACACGTACTTTCTTTAAAAAAGGCAATAAATTTGTTGCCTTTTTAGACATCTCTTCTAAAAACTGCCAACTTGCTTTAATATTATGGCTGGCCGGTTCATTGGGATCTCCATAACCCATAACAAAACTACCATCAGGAGTTTGCTGACAGTAGATGTTATATGAAAAAGACATTACCATCGGTTTTAAAATGGGGTTTACCTGTTCTGTAACTAAGATCTCATGTCGTTCTGACTTGGTTGGTATATCAATACCGGCCATCTGACCAACTTCTTTGGAAAAGCCACCGGCAGCATTGACAACTCTATTGGTGGCTATTTCTCCTTGGTCTGTAATTACTTTTTTAATTTTACCATTTTTAACTACAATATCTTTTGCTTCAGTATAGGTATAAAATTTTACCCCTTTTCTTTCAGCTGCTTCTACATAGGCCTGATTCACCCTAAAAGGGTTGGCATGTCCATCGGTTGGACAGAAAGCAGCTCCTGTAATACCCTCTGTGTTTAACTGAGGAACTATATCTAAAGCTTGCTGGACAGTAAGTAACTTAGAAGGTATATCATATTTATGCTGTAATTTAATATTTTCTTTAAACTGATCTAATTCTTTTTGAGAAAATGCTAAAAGAAGATAGCCTCCCTGTTTTAGTTCAATATCTCTTTTGGTATCTAATATTTCATTCATGTTTTCAAATATTTCCATACTCTTTCGAGAAAGAAGGCAGTTCATCTTAGTACCCCACTGCTGTCTAATTCCAGCCCCACAGCTACCGGTCGAACCACTTGCTATGTAGTTTTTTTCTAACACAACAATATCTTCCATACCTTTTTCAGCCAGGTTATAGGCAATTGAAGCCCCGATTACTCCACCACCAATAATGACAATATTAGCCTGTTTTTTCATCGGAATCACCTGCCAGTTCACCCATTTTGATACCTGTGATAGGTGGTCTATTAGTGGGCATCTTGATATCTTCCATTGTTTTATCTGTCAACCGGCAGATTTCACGTGCAGCTAGTTCAAGACAGATATTGCCTCTACAGGGTCCCATACCTAAACGCAGAGCTCTTTTAATTTCATCCAGGGTTGTGTAGCCTTCTTTTATTAATTCTCTAATTTCCTTTAAGGTTATATCTTCACATCTACAAATAATGACATCATCATTCATTTAGATCACCAACTTCTATATTTCTTACTATCATCAAATACTCTTTTGGTACTTTAATCGTTATTACAGCTGTTTTGTCATTTTTGGCAGGATCTTTTACTCTTTTCACTTCTGCCTTACATACTTCATTACCCGCCCGGTCTAAAGCAGTAACTTTATCACCTGGTTCAGGTAAGGGCAGAAATTCATAAGGCAGACTAATTGTCCCCTTATTATAATCTACCACAAAGATGGCAAGACCGGGACAACTGGCAATACAGTTTCCACAGCCCGTACATTTCTCTGCAATGAGTTCTGGTTTGTCATTAATATCTTCAAATTCACGAATTGCCTCAAACGGACAGCTGTAAAAACAAGGATCACAGGGTATTTCTTTAAAACACTCTATAATTGCGACCGGACCTTCCTTTAACCTCTCTTTATCCGGCCTGATTTTTTCAAGATCAGCTGAGGTGGGAATACCTGTCTTTTCCAGCATCTTTTTCCCCCCTCACTTTTTTTAGGCCCTCTCTGATTACTTCACCAACAGGGCCATTTCTTAACTTTTTAAGTTCTTTTTTAAGCCTTTTTAACTCTTCAAAAAGATCTGGTGTTTGATAACCAATTTCAGATACAGCTTTAAGACCAGCCACTTCACCTTCTAGCATGGCTGCTGTGGCTTCTTCAATACCGGCTGCATCACCGGCTACAAATATCTGATCATTGGTGGTTTTTAGATTCTCATCTCTCAGCGGAACATCGCCTCCTAATTCTGGTACATAGGCCATAGCACAATCAGCCTGAATCAAGAGATCAGTCAGGGGTCTTAAACCCACCGCCAGGCAAACCGTATCAGCTTCAATGATCTTTTCAGTTCCGTCAATCATATTCCAGTTTTCATCTAACTTGACCATTTCAACGGCCTCAACTGACTTTTCACCAATTGCTCTTTTTATGGAATAACCGGTATAAATTGGTACATTTGCTCTTCTAATTTTGGAAGCATGAACTAGATAACCTCCAATTTGGGGAGCAGCTTCAATTACTCCTACAACATCTACACCGGCTTGTAGAAGTTGGTAACTCACGATTAGTCCTATATTACCAGCTCCTACCATTACAACCTTTTGACCGGGTAAGATACCATATAAGTTCATCAGAGTCTGAACTGCACCGGCTCCATAAACTCCCGGAAGATCATTATTTTCAAAGGCCAGCATCTTTTCTGAGGCCCCGGTTGCTATAATTACTTTTTTAGGTTTTATCTTTAAATGTTTTTCTTGATGAGAAACTGTTACTACTTTATCTTCATAATAGCCCTGAGCGGTTGCTTCGGTAAGTATTTCTATTTTAGGATGTTTTTTTATTTTATTTGTTAAATCATCTGCTATTTTGATACCTCTTATCCCCGCTTGTTCTTCTTTAGAACCAAAAAAGCGGTGAGTTTGTTTAATTAACTGTCCGCCCAGTTCATGGTACTTCTCAATTATCATGACAGAGGCACCTGCCTGGGCTGCCTTTAAGGCAGCTGTCATCCCAGCTGGGCCACCACCAATCACAAGTATGTCTGTTTTAATCAACTAGATCACCTTTTCCGACCTCTTCTTCTACGACCATTCCTTCTTTTACTTGGGTTATACAAGTTTTAACATTGGGAGTTCCATCAACGACCATATGACAGGAAGAACAGTTACCAATCGCACAAAACAGCCCGCGCGGTCTTTCATATTTACTACTTGCCTTTAAAACTCTAATTCCAGCTGCATAAAGAGCTGCTGCGATAGTTTCTCCTTTATAGGCTTTAATTTCTTTCCCATTATAGGTAAATGTAATTTCTCTATCTCGCTTGAAATCTAAAATTGGATGCTCCTTAATTCGCATTTGACTCCCCCTCGCTTATCTATTCATTAATTAAGGGCTTCATCGCTCTTTCAAATTCATCTACAACTTCTGGTAAGGGATCCTTACCAAAATAACTGATTACATAAATTACCAAGGCTGATAAGAAAAAGCCTGGGATAATTTCATAAAGTCCGGTATAAGCAAAAAGATTCTTCCAGATAATTACAACTGCACCACCTGTAATAATACCACCTAATACACCGTTCCGGGAGGTCTTTTTCCAGAACAAACTAAACAGGATAGCTGGTCCAAATGATGAACCCAGACCTGCCCATGCATAGGCAACGATATCTAAAATTGTGCCACCGGATAGGGCAAAAAATAGGGCGATAACAGTTATAAATAATACTGCCAAACGGCTGACCCAGAGCAGTTCCTTCTGGCTAGCTTCCGGCCTGAAAAGCGCCTTATAAAAATCTTCAGCCAGAGCAGAAGATGAAACTAAAAGCTGTGAATCAATAGTACTCATGATAGCCGCCAAGACAGCAGCTAAGAAAACACCTGCTACCCAGGGATTAAACAGTTTCTGTAAAAGCACTAAAAAGACGGTCTCAGTATTCTCTAATGCTTCTGGGGCAGCAATAATTCCTAAAATACCAACAAATACTGCTCCAATTAAACTTACTACAACCCAGGTTACTCCCACAAATTGAGAAACCGGGATCTGTTTAGCTGACTTAATTCCCATAAACCTGACCAGAATATGGGGCATACCAAAATATCCTAATCCCCAACCTAATAAGGATATCAGGGAAATAAAACTCATGTTTTCAGAGGTGGTAACCCACTGTACTTCGGCTGAATCATAGGATACTATTTTACCAGCATCCAAAAGATCCGGATTAATACTGCCGATTTGATTCATTACTTCTGATAGTCCACCTCTTAGATAAATCAATGCAATCGGAACAATTAATAAGGCTAAAACCATTAATGCACCCTGTACAAAGTCAGTCCAACTTACAGCTAGAAATCCGCCCAGGAAGGTATATAGGCCGATAATTATCACTGCTAAGACTACAGCCAGCCTATAATTAACTCCTAAAATGTTTTCAAAAAGCAGACCACCAGCTACCAGACCAGAAGATACATAAATGGTAAAAAATATTAAAATAGCTAAGGCAGTTACAATTCTTAAAGCCCTGCTCTTATCTTTAAACCTATTCTCAAAAAAATCAGCAATTGTTATCGAGTCTACAATCTCTGTATATCTTCTCAACCTCTGGGCTGTAAACTGCCAATTAAGGAAAGTTCCTATTGCTAATCCGATACCAATCCACATTCCGTTAAAGCCACCGGCGTAAATAGCACCAGGGAAACCCATGAGCAGCCAACCGCTCATATCACTAGCCTGAGCACTTAAAGCTGTAACATAAGGATTTAAAGACCGGCCTCCCAAAAAATAATCGGATATGTTTTCATTCTGACGATAGTAATAATATCCGATTAAAAGCATACCACCGATATAAATACTAAAGGTAACTAAAATAGGGTCCATTAACTGTCACCCCCTCTTGTTTTAAGCAAGCGGTAAAGTGACAGTAACACAATCAACAGATTCGGTGCAATAAGCCAAAACCAGGTAAAAGTAGGTAGATTATACTCCATACTCAATTCTCACTACTCCTTTCAATAATTTTTATAATTATACCACATAATATTATTTATGCAAGGCTTCTCTATCCCCTCCCGTTTATTCGTAAAATTTAGAATTTTTTAATAGCTCACATCAATATTACTTCGTTAATTTTTGTCTAAATCCTTCGCTAAGCTTGATAAAATTTTTAATTTTATTTATCTTAAAATAAAAGGATATACAGTTTATTCATAGAAATTTAATAGTAATGAAATTAAGGCAGAGGTGATATTATTGATAACTACAGTAACTTTAAATCCCTCCATTGACAGAGAATATTTCATCGATGAACACAAACCTATGAAAGACCAATATATCTACGATGAAGAAAATTTGAAGGTCTATCCCGGAGGCAAAGGTTTAATAGCAGCTATTAACCTGAAAAACTTAGGCTATTCTGATGTGCAGAACATTGGTTTTATTGGTGGTAAACAGGGCCTTTTCTTCGAAAAAATGGTGCAGGATTTTCATGTTACCACTAACTATGTCTACACCTCTCAGGAAATGAGAAATAACATTAAGATTATTGCTCAAAATCCCCCCAGTAATACTTTATACAATGATTATACTTATACAGTCAGCGAACGCAGTGTTACCGAATTAAAGAAACGTTTTAAAAGAAGTATCAGAGAAAGCGATCTGGTAATGATCGCCGGTTCTATCCCAGCAGGAGTAAGTTTTGATATTTACTATGAGTTAATAGAAATCTGTAATGAGCTAGGTAAAGATGTATACCTTAAAGCAAGTGGAGAAGCCTTAAACAGGGCCTTAAAGGCTGAACCAAAGTTTGTAGTACCCTATTTTAAACACACTCAAAAAATATTGGATGTCGAGGTTGAAAATCAGGA
>CAZXRH010000026.1:0-6568 GCA_964642575.1 uncultured Halanaerobiales bacterium | reverse complement strand
ATTACATCAGAATGGGCCGCGAACTGCAAAAAGCAGGTGCCCAATATGTGATTATGCCCTTTCATACCGATCAACTACTTTTTGATGAAGATGGCTCTTTGTATATGCTTTCTCCTCGTGAGTACTGTATTCGCAACCTACTGGGAGCAGGCGATGCCTATAATGCTGCATTTTTTGACTATATTTATCAAAATGGTTTTGATTTCTTGGAAGCTAACCGCTATGCGGGTGCTGCTGCCCTAGACATTGCAGAACACAAGTTGGTCTTTTTACAGGGTAGAGATGAAATAGAGCAAAATATTGATAATATGTTAATCGAAGAACTGGAGGTCTAACTATGGCTATTGTTAAAAATTATATGATGAGGTCCTTAAATTCGGTTTCATATGAAGATTCCATTGAAGATGCAATCATCTATATGCATAAAACAGAAATGCCGATTTTACCTGTTGTAGACGAAGAAAACCATTTTGTAGGCACAATTTACAGTAAAAATATTTTAAAAAATATTATACCGGAACAATATGGTTTTATAAATAGTCAGCGGATCTTATATGATAGAAATCAGGCTGCCGAAAATTTAAGTGAAATTAAGTACAGAAGAGTTGAAGAATATATGATCACAAATACTGATACTGTATTGGAAACTGACAACATGGATAAAATTGCAGATATCATGTTAAACAATAAAGAATCTTATCTTTTTGTAACAAATGATGAGGGGTATCTGAGGGGATATATTTCCCGTGGTGACCTACTTTACTATCTACTGTGTTCTGAAGGTGAATGTGATTTTTAATCTTAATTTATTTGAAATGAAAAGAAGGTATGATTATGGATACTGAGATGATAAATCAAATATATCAATATGAAGAGTGGTTTACAAATCATCAAGTCAGTGAAAAGGAACTTTATTTGATTGGCTTTTTTATAGTAGCCGCTCTTCTTATTGTTATTTTTGCTAAAAGGTATAATATCCCGATTGTAGTTGGTTACGTATTTTTAGGAATTTTATTAAGTATAGAAGTGATTAATGCCATTCCTTTTTTAAAGTTAGAGTATAAGGTCTGGTATGCCTATATTATAAACAGCTTTGAGTATGTAACAACTTTAGCCCTTGGCTTTATTGCCTTTACAATCGGTAGTGAATTATCACTTAAACTCTTTAAAAAGTTGGGGAAAAGTATTACCTATATTGTAATAATTCAGGGTTTAGGTGCCTTTTTAATGGTCTTTATAGGAGTTCTTTTAATCGGATATGAACTTTACCTTGCTTTACTCTTAGGAGCAATTGCTTCTGCAACTGCTCCCGCTGCAACTGTAATGGTTATCAAAGAATTCAATGCAAAGGGTCCGGTAACCTCAATGATTATGGCTGTGGTTGGATTAGATGATGCCCTGGCCTTAATTTTATTTAGTCTGGTCAGCCCAATTGCATATAATCAATACAGTGGAGGAGCAAGTTTAAACTTCTACCACATGATTGTGGTTCCCTCTCTAGAAGTAATTGGTTCAATAGCTGTAGGAATTGCTTTAGGTTACATATCAGTTAAATTACAGGAAAAATATGAGGATAAAACTAAAAAAGTGCTCACCTTAATTGCAACTTTAGTGAGCGGACTTGCTTTGGCTACTATGTTTAACTTATCTCCGTTGATTACCAATATGGCAATCGGATTTTCTTATCGTAACTTTGCTACTAAAAATTTAAATGTGGCTGACTATATTGATACTTTGACTATTCCTTTATATGCAATGTTTTTTATCTTAGCTGGTACTGAAATAAGATTTTCAGCTATTGATGCTCCCTTTATTTTACTTGCAGCTGTATATACTATAACAAGGGTGATCGGAAAAATCGGCGGTGCTTCCCTGGGTGGTGTTCTTTCCAATGCTTCTGAGAACATCAAAAAGTATGTTGGACTGGGATTACTACCCCAAAGTGGGGTAGCGATTGCTTTAGCCTATACTGTCCAACAGCAGTTTGCTCAAGCCAATATTGGGCAATTAGTGTTTAACATTTTACTCTTTACAGCCGCCCTTACCGAAATCTTTGGTTCTTTTGCCACTAAATATGCTTTAACTCAGTCTAATGAAATTAATAAATCAAATAACATTTAATTAACTATTAACATTTACACGACCGGTGAAAAAAGCCATTAAAAAGTAAGTGACGCCAATTAATAAAATGATGGTAGCTCCAGAAGGTATATTCAGTAAATAGGAAAGCCAGAGACCGGTCATTGTAAAGATTACGCCAAAGCCAATGGCAAGATAAATAATCTTTTTAAAATCATAAGTAAACAGCTTTGCCATTGCTGGTGGAGCAGTTAATAAAGCTATGATTAAAATAATGCCGGTTACCCTAATTAAGACGATTACTGTTAAAGCAATTAAGATAAAAAGAAAATACTCATAAAAGTCTGTATTGATCCCCCGTACATAAGTAAACTCCTCATCAAATAGATAGGCTTTCCATTGATTAAAAAGAGCTGCAATGGCTACAACCACTAAAACAACTAAAATTAACATAATATGCAAATCTGTATCTGTCACAGTCAAGATGTCTCCAAAAAGATAAGAAGACATATCGGGTGGATAACCCTGCATAAAGGAAATAAACATAATTCCAAGTGACATTCCCATAGCCCACATAATACCAATTAAAGTATCAGAATGCACTTCTGTCTTCTTTCTAATCCTAACAATAATTAAAGAGGAAAACAGAGCAAAAAATAAAGCACCATAGATCGGTTCAATATTTAGATAATAACCCAATCCTACCCCTCCAAAAGAGGTGTGTGCAATCCCACCACTCATCATGACCAGATTCTTTTCTATAATTATTGTTCCAATAATACCACAGACCACACTGGCCATCAGGGCAGAATAGACTGCATTTTGTAAAAAATTATATTTTAAGATTGCCTCAATCATTATGATCATCACCTTCATGATCTGCTAGGACCCGATGTGGGACTCCATGTGCAATAAGTTCTACCGGACATCCATATACTTGATCTAGATCTTCCTGATTAATATCTTTATCACCATGATAATGGAGATGTCTATTTAAACAGGCCACACTATCAAAATGAGAAGAAATTGCTGACACATCATGGGTTACTACAATAATTGTTATATCTTGATTGATATCTTTAAGTATACTATATATATTACTTCTCGCTTCTGAATCCAGACTAGCGGTCGGTTCATCTAAAAGTAAGATTTCTGGTTCAGCTGCTAAGGCACGTCCGATCAAAACTCTCTGCAGTTGTCCACCAGAAAGCCGTCCGATCTGTCTATTTCTAATCCCATATATATCTAGGTCACGCATTATTTCTGCAGCCATCTGTTTATCTTCTTTACTGTAATTAAAAAAGAATCCCTTTTGGTCAGTAATTCTCCCCATCAGGATTGCATCTTTAACATTAATTGGAAAGTGTTTATTAAAATCAGAGATTTGGGGTACATAACCGATTAGTTTTCTCCCCTCTTTAATATCATATCCCTTTATTTTTATGTTTCCACTATCCGGTTCTATCAAACCTAAAATACATTTTAAAAGAGTAGTTTTGCCTCCTCCATTGGGGCCAATAATAGCAAGAAATTGACCCTGCATAACAGTTAAGTTAACATTATCTAACACATTAACTTCATTATAAGAAAGATAAAGATTACTAACCTCTATTATCTTTTCAGCCATCTTTAATCAACTCCACTAATCTTTTTGGCCATTTCAATCAGGTTGGCCAGATAATCTTCGGCAAGTGGATCCAGCTTTATAAGTTCGGCATTAATCTCTTCTGCTAAAGCTTCGGTTTGCCTGCTATCAATTTCTGCCTGGTAAAATATTCTCTTGATATCATTTTCTTTAGCGAAATCAATGATATCTTCTAAGTGTTTGGCAGTTGCTTCCTTACCACCTTTTTCAATGGAAATCATATTAAGTCCATAGTGTTCAGCAAAGTAACCAAAGGAAGGGTGATAAACCAGCATATAGTTATTATCTTTTTGGTTTATTATATCCTGCACTTTTTGGTCTGTTTCATTTAACTTTTCAATATATTTATTCGCATTAGCACTGTATAATTCTTTATTATCTGGATCTAGGGTGCTTAATTCATCACTAATAATTTCAATGATATATTTGACTCTTTTGGGTGATAACCAGATATGTGGGTCACGGCTGCCATTTTCAAAGGTTCTATCTTCATATTTTTGACCAACTATTTCCGCTAATTTAACTACCTCGATTTCAGAGTTGAACTGTTTGACTTTTGGTAAGATATTTTGCACATCAGCTGGTACTCCCATTGAAAAATATATTTTTGCATTGGAAAACTTAGTCAATTCAGAAGGGCGAGGCGCATAATTTCCAGGGCTATAACCCGGGGGAATCATGACAGTTACTTCACCATCATCACCAGCGACCGCTTTTACAAACTGTTTTTGGGGTACAATTGTTACAGCAGTGTCCACTGCCTGTACAGTTAAAGAAAAACTCATTACCAAAAATAATAAAGTTGTTATCAATACTAAATATTTTCTATCTATCATCTTCAATTCACCTCAAGACTTTTTTAAATACTATTATAATAACGCTTTTTGTCTTTATACATCTGACTATCTGCTTTTTCTATTAATTCATCGGATGAAAGGCCATCTTCAAACTCTTTTTGGGCAAAACCGTGGCTTAGGCTTATATTATAGGGTTTATCGGTAATTTTATTCCACTTTTCTACCTTCTCTTCAATTCTAGCCCAGACATCCTTTACTTCTTCAATTCGCTTATTACTAAAAATCATTAAAAACTCATCTCCACCCATCCGGGCTACTGCATCAGCACTTCTAATATTATTTTGAAGTATCTGTGCAACATTTTTTAATAGTTCATCACCTTCTAGATGGCCGTAATTATCATTAACTTTTTTTAAGCCATTTACATCTACAAAACAAACTGTTAAAGGGACTTTTTCTCTTTTCACTCTTTCTATTTGTTTTTCTAAATATTTTATTCCCATTCTTCTGTTCATAATATCGGTTAAACGATCAGTAACCGCAAGTTTACGCAATTTTTCTTCGTGTTTCTTTTTTAAAGTGATATCTCTAATAACAATTACAATCCCAACCAGTTCGTCTTCATTAACTTCAATTGGTGATAAAGTTAAATCAATAGGTATTTCTTTAGATTGGGTTTTAAGAAGTAGATCTTCTTTTTTAATTGAATTGCCTGTTTTACAGACTCCTTCGATGACTGGCTTTAATATATCATTATCATTATTATCTCTGCATTTTATATTAAGTTCCGTTAACTGCTTACCTTTGATGTTTTCATCTACTTCTAATAAATCTTTAGCCGCCTGATTTATGAAGTCGATCTTTTTTTCATAATTTAAGGCTATTACAGCTTCTGCAATACTTTTTAAAGTGGCAAAATATCTTTCCTTTTGCCATTTTAACTCTTTATTGGTTTTAGTTAGTTCCCTTTGCACATCCATCAGTTCATTGTTAATTTGACTTATCTGATTATATATATCAGAACTATCACCACTTACCACAACTTCATTTTCAGATTGAATTTGATTTTTAAGTAAGTGCCTAATTTTATTTAAATACTGATTATTGACTTTCATAAAGTGATCGTATTGGTTTATTATATCTTCCTTAAAATGAGAGGCTAAAATTAAAATAAATCCATTTTCAGCCTTGATTCCCGAGAAATTATAAAGGATATTCTCATCTTCAGTCTGAATATGAACTTCATAGCCAAATTCAGCTTTATCATCTTTAATATTTTGAACAAAGTCCAGTAACTTAGACCGGTCATCTTTGCTTACAAATGTGGTTAAGATTCGCTCAGTTTCTAAAAAAGAAAAGGAAGTATCATTATATAGAATATTTTTTATTTTAAGCTCTGGTGTAGTCAGTACAACAAATCCCATTAGTCAACCACCTCAGTTAAGCTGTTAGCTTTTTTTACAGCATCCTTAGCATCTCGGCTGTATTCATCAATTTCAAATTCATTGACAAGTTCTGGATTTCTGTTAAAAGAATAACCACCTACCATGATTTTAAGGTCTTTAAGCAGTTTTTCATTTTTTATCATTGTAATTAATTTCTCTAGACCTGATAAGTGAATAGGTAGGGTTACTGAAACACCTAATAGCTTAGTCTGGTTATTCATAAGGGTTTTTACTATACTTTCATTGGGGGTATTTGCTCCTAAGTGTATTGTATCATAGCCGTCAACTTCTAATAAGTCGGCAATCATCCTGATGCCAATTTCATGGAGTTCATTACCAACTGCAGTTGTCACTACACTGCCTTTTTTACCTCCCATAGATAAAAAGTGGGGGTACAACTGGGACATTACTAGCTGGGTAACACTGCTAATATAATGTTCCTGTGCAACTGAGACTTTGTTGGCATGCCAAAGCCTCCCCACTTCTTTTTGAACGGGTTGAAAAATATTAAGATATATTTCATCTACATCCATATTGTATAAGGCTTTATCTGTAATTAACTGACTAGCCTCTGCTTTTTTATTATCTAATAATAAATTAAG
>CAZXRH010000025.1:0-20220 GCA_964642575.1 uncultured Halanaerobiales bacterium | reverse complement strand
TATTATGCACGGTGATCGTCCAGAAACAGCGGAAAAATTGCTTAGCAAAACTAAAAAAATACTACCTGATGGTATAGAAGTCAATTTCTTTCAGGAAAGAATAAGTCCTACTCTAGGCTGTCATGTTGGACCTTCTGTTTATGCTTTTGCTACACTATCTGGAAAAATATTAACTTTTTAACCATAAATAGAACAAACCATTATCTGGAATCCAGATAATGGTTTTTTTATGTTAATTTGTTTATCCACTCTTCTATTTGTCTTTTATGCTCTCTTAATTCTAAATTAAAAACGGGAATCTCTCTCCGACTTGCGATAGAAATAGCTTGCCCGGTCCCTCCGGTTTTTTGACTGCGGTCCCGGTCTGTAATACATCCATCAGGAGTCCAACAAACCACAAATTTCGAAGGTGTCTCAAGATCTTTCCCTAAAACTTGATAGGTATCCCTTATAATTAATTTTTTGGCATTTTCAGTTAACTTTTCAAACTCAGGATGATGTTCTTTAGCTATATCAGCCGCTTTATTAAAATTAGCAAGTTTTGTGACATCAATATAGTTTGCGCCTGACCTTTCTTGAAATTCTGACCAGGGCAAATAGATTTCAAATTCAGCTTCTGCTTTTTTAGCCCCGGCTTCAAAAGCAGTATCAGCCCCCGGTGAACCACCAGAACGCAAAATATAGTTTTCACGCGCTAAAAGGAAACCCAATTCTTCCATTATTTTGAGGATATTGGAAGGTGTATTATGGCTTCCAATCCCCGCATAATAGACTTCCTTTTGCTTTTTTTCATCTTTTATTCTCTTCATATTTTTTTAATCCCCTTTACAAATACTTAAAAATGTGGTAAAAAAGTAAGGGTGTGCATGATTGATACAGGAGGAATTAATAATGAGTAAAAAAATAATTTGTCCATGTTGTGGATGTAACAACTGGACCAGTTCTTTATATTGTGATAAATGTAGTGCAAGTTTAAATACAAACCCCCAAACTGTTAAAGAGTAAGTTATTCCATCTCTTTTATCTTACTATACAGTTTTTGCATCATTTCTGTTGCCTTCCCTTTTAAAAAGACATCCGTAATATTATTAGTAAAATTTGAATAATCAGTATTCACTTCAATTATCTTTGCCCCGTGCCTGGAGGCCATATCAGGTATCAGAGAGGCTGGAGTTACTTCACCAGTAGTTCCTATCACAATAAACACATCAGCCGTCTCTGCTTCTTTTATGGAACCCTGATAGGCTTTTTGAGGTATCCCTTCTCCAAAAAAGATAAAGTTGGGTTTTAAAATACCATTACACTTCTCACAATGGGGTGGAAGCTCTTTTAAATATTTTGGTTCAAATTCATATATTTTTCCACATTCAGTACAAATCAATTCTTTATAGGTACCGTGAAATTCATATACTTTCTTACTGCCTGCTTCCTGATGCAGGTTATCGATGTTTTGAGTAATTACTGTATCTACATAACCTTCTTTTTCTAATTTCGCAACAACTTCGTGAGCTTGATTGGGTTGACAGTCTTCAAACATGCTGTAGAATAGTTTTTTATTTAACTGCCAGGATTCCTTGGGATTATTCATAAAATAGTTGATATGAAGAAAATAAGGATCATACTTCTCCCATAGACCATCTTCTCCCCTAAAAGGAGGAATTCCACTTTCAACTGAAATTCCAGCTCCTGTAAAAACAGTAATATGTTGAGAATTTTTAATTATTTCTGCAGCCTTTTGAAAATTTTGCAAAATAACCACTCCCATGAGAAAAGAAGGAGGCCGCAGCCTCCTTCTTAATAAATTCTAACCTAAAGTATAATGTTTTTTCACATCTTCTAAAATTTTCCACTTACAATCTAAACCCTTTGGAAAAGTTACTAAGTCACCTTGACCAAAACTAACTTTTCCTTGTGGTGTATCAACTTCTGCCTTACCTTTGAGAATATAGCAAGTTTCCTTTTCATCATAATACCAATCAAACTCAGAAACCTCTTTTTCCCAAATTGGCCAGTTGTTTACACCGAGCTCATCTAGTTTAGCTTGGTCGGGTTTTTCTACTTTAACTTCCATATTATAAAACCTCTTTTATCTTTGATATTTTGCTATGATTTCTGCTTTCTGTAATAAATGAGCTTCTAGGGTATTAACTATTTTCTGTTTGCTTGAATCAAATGGTATATCAATTTTTTGATCTAAAATATAAATTTTAAAATGATAATTATGAACTCCACTTGGAGGAGCAGGACCTCTATAGCCTACATCCCCAAAATCATTATAACCCTGTACTGCATCAGCCAGGGAGTCTACCTGTTTACTTTGTTTTATTCCTTCTGGAATATTATTTTTTCCAACTGGTATATTCCAAATCATCCAGTGAGTAAAAGTGCCTACTGGTGCATCGGGATCATCCATTATTACTGCTATGCTTTCAGCTTCAGGTGAAATATTTTCAATCGTAAGTGGAGGAGAAATATCAGACCCATCTGCAGTAAATTTAGTGGGCATCATTTCTCCATTCCGAAAAGCAGCTGAGCTAACTTCTAAATCCCTACTCATGTTATGCACCTCATTTTTGTTTACTTATCTTCAACTACTTCTTTAAAGGTTTTTCCTACTCTAAATACTGGTACTTTCCTAGCAGGAATAGTAATCTCTTCACCAGTTTGAGGATTTCTACCTTTACGTGAACTTCTGTCTCTTACTTCAAATGATCCGAATCCAATTAGCTGTACTTTGTCTCTTTCTTCTTCTGGCTTTCTAGCTTCTTCTTTGAGATAGTTCATGATAGTGTCAATAGTAGCATTAATAGCTTCGCCAGAATCCTTTTTAGTAAGACCAGTTTCTTCAGCAACCTTGTCAATTAAATCTGTTTTTGTCATCAATACTCAACCCCTTAATTTAAGTTTTATTCTTATTGTATTTAATTTATACAAAAGTTATAAATTTCCTTCTTTTTTATTACTTTTATTCCTGAAATTTCAACGGTTTTGTATATTTTTCTTGGATTTTCCAGTAAAAAATTGGTTCCAGTCACCATTACTGCTCTGAAATGCTAGATATAAGTAAAGACAGGCAGTTGCAGCACCAAATACTAAAATTAGTATAAACCAGATCAAAAATTTAAAAAAATTAGCCTCTCTAAAATATACCCAGCCGGAAAAAATTAAAAACATAAGGTAAATATCAATTAAAGTAACCTTTCCCCAGAGCAGTGAGATAATTATTCCACCTTCACCAGTAAAATCACCATATATAAATCCACTGATAATGGCTGTTGACATGATTATAAACCCTAAAAAGGATAGATATTTTGCTATCTTCATCATTTCCACTTCCATTCTTTGCTTTAACTTGGAAACCAAGGGAAAAACTTATTGGTATGCTTGGCATATTCTTGATATTCCTCATCATCAGCATATCTCTTTTCTAAAAGAGGTACTCCAGATACATATAATAAGAGGTAGGTGATTGTAATCGGACTAATTATAAAATACCAACTGTTTGGTATTGATAGCCCAATTATAAAGATGCCCCACCACATGGTTGCCTCTCCAAAGTAATTAGGGTGTCTGGTATACTTCCAGAGCCCTTCTTTCATGACATGTCCATCTTTTTCAGAATCGGGTCTGCTGATATAATCTCGCAATTGTTTATCACCAAGTGCTTCAAAGGTGAAACCGATAACCCAGATTACAATACCGATTGCATCAAATACTGTAAAAGCAGCTGCTGGATTGGAATTGATATTGATTACAGATGATACTATTAAGAAAAGTAGTATTCCCTGGAGGATAAAGATTTGAAAGAAAGAACGCAGATAAAAGTTGTTCCATTCTTCTCTCCATTTTGCATAACGGAAATCTTCAGGTTTTCCTTTGTTTCTTTGAAAAATATGGTATGATAACCTAAGTCCCCAGATTGTAACCATTAAAGTTACAATAATAGTTCGGAAATTAAAATTGCCGGTATTTAATAAAACAAAGTAGGATGCAAGGACAAATCCTAAGCCCCAACCAATATCCACAACCGAATTATTCTTTTTTACTACAGCGATTATGAAAAACACAGTAAAGTAAGCCAAAATGAAAATTAAAGTCTGTACAAATATTGAACCCATTAATTATCAACTCCTTTTTTTGTCATCAGCGAAATAGCTACACTGTTACGTCCAGCACTTAAACCAATAACAGGAGATATATCTTCCACATACTCGGGTTCTTCACCTATCATATTTGTAAATATCTTTTTATATTCCCTGGCACGATCAAGGCCATCTCCATGAACAATTGAATACCTTTTAATCCCCTCTTCTTCTAAATGATCATTCACGATCTGTTTTATCTTTTTAGTAATACCTCTTTTACTAAAAGCTTTAGAAAAAGCAATTCCATTACCTTCTTCATCTAAAGATACAATTGGTTTAAGATTTAATAAACCTGCTATTTTGCCCTTCATCGGACTGACGCGTCCGCCTCGGACCATATAATCAAAGTTATCTACACTTACGTAGATATACATATTATTTTTTATATTTTCAAGATAATCTACTATTTCTTGATGGTTTTCACCGGCTTTAATCTTTTCTACTGCTTCCATGACCAATAACCCTTGGGCACCGGAATCCAGTTGAGAGTCAATTATTGAAATTTTAGTCCCGTTTTCTATCTCTTTAGCAGCATTTTTTACAGTTTCATAGGTTCCACTTAATTGACTGGATACTGTAATAACTATGATTGAATCATAATGATCTGCTAAAAAGGATAATTTATCTTCAACAGTTTTAATCGAAGGCTGGGCTGAAGTTGGATATTCATCTGCCTGGTCTACCAGGTTATAAAAATTATCTGCTGTAACTGTAACTTTATCTAAATAGGTTGTCTCATCAACAATTAAGTTAATAGGAATCATATTAATTTGATTTTTATCCATGTAACTTTTTGGTAAATCAGCGATTGAATCAGTAACTAAAGCTATATTAGAAATTCGATTATATTTTATATTATATTGAATTAACATATCATCAACTTTTTGATCAATAATTGTACTGTAATTATTTAACTCTGCAAAAAACTCAGCCGGATCATTTGTATGAATATGGATTCTCATTTTAGCAGAACTACCTGCTATTATTAAAGAATCACCAAGGTGTTTTAATTCTTTTCTAATTTGTGGAATATTTTTTGTGACATCTTCTATATAGGCTTCAGTACAGTATCTAAACTTAATCTCTTCCTCTTCTTCTACAGCTGTTTCTTCATTTTCTAAAACTACATCATATTTATCTATATCCTGAATCTGGCCGGTTTGAATGAATTCTAAGATACCGGAAAGAAAGTAGACAAAACCTAAAGCACCAGAATCTACAACATGAGCTTTACGTAAAACTTCCAGAGTATTTTTAGTGTTTTCTAAAGATTTTTTAGCTGACTTGATGGACTCGGACATCAGTTCTTCAAAATCATCAGTCCTGGCTTTTAATTCATCTAAAGACTTTGCCCAATCCTTCATCACAGTCAACATGGTTCCTTCTACCGGTTCACTAATTGCCTGATAGGTGTGATCAACCGCCCGGTCTATCATTTCGGCAAAGTTTGCTACATTTAATCTTTTTTCCGACTTATTACCTTCCTTTAAGCCGTTAATAAATTGGGCAAATATGATACCAGAATTACCTATAGCACCCCTTAAGGCAGCGTCACCCATGGAATCTAAAGTTGTTTCAACAGATTTATCAGCTATAACATTTTCTATAACCATATTAAGGGTTCTAGACAGGTTAGTGCCTGTATCACCATCAGGGACCGGAAAGACATTAATCTTATTTAACTCTTTCCTGTTTTCAATTACTTCCTTTGCTCCCGATATGAAGGCATAATAAAGTCTTTCACCATTTAAATATTTAATCTTCATCGAAACCACCTTTATTCTTTAATGAATGATTTAAGCCAGGTAATAATCTCCTCATCCAGGCCATAAAGTTCCTTTTCTTTTTCTAATAGTTCTAATCCCTTTCTTGCTCCCACATAGTAATTTAACCTTGCTGTTAAAGTTGAATTAATAAAGTCCATATCTTTTGGATAATATTTTTCAACTGCCTTCATCAGTTTAGAAAAACCCTGTAGTTGATATTTCTGATGATAAAACTCTGCATAATAGAAGTTCTCATATGGTTTAAGTTCTGTATATAAAGTTCTGTTTTCCTTTAGTTTAGCAACATATTCTTGATAAGCTGCTTTTTGTTTATCATTGTGATAAAAGACTATTGATTTATATTGGGTACTGTATGGTTTAACATAAGGATTATGATTATCAAAAAACACCTCTAAAAGTTCTCTATATGAAATCTGTTCTGGATCATATTCAACTTGAATAGTTTCAGTATGACCACCCAAATTATGATAAGTGGGGTTATCCTTATCACCACCTGCATAACCTACCCGGGTTTTCCAAACCCCTTCAATACCGCCAAAAACAACATCTGGACCCCAAAAACATCCCATGGCAAAGGTAGCTGTTTTTAAATTAGCAGGCCTCATTTTATCAATAGGTGGCCTTTTACTTTCTGACTGAGCCAAAGCAACATTACTTACAGTAAAGACAACTAAAAGAGTAACCAATAATATATAAAATGTATTCATTTTTTCCACCTCTTATACGTTTTGTAATATTTAGTATACTAAGCGTATAATATCTGGGTGGTTTTTTCAGTAAAATACTTACTATTTAAATTAAAGTTGGTAAACCAAAGAGAAATATTATTAGATAACCCACAGCATAAACCGAAGTTAGATAGATAAATTTTTGGGGCGCAATATCTCCTTCGGAATAATTGTGTCTTTTTAAAAAGACAATTTTTACTATATCCCCAGCTAGCATAATTAAAACAAAAGAATACAAAAATTTAATATTAGCCCCTTTAAGAACACCATATATTAAACCCCAATGGCCCAGATTATTAAAGATAACAAAAACCATAGAGATAATATCTTTAAGCTGATAGCAATTATAAATAGCTGCTAATAAACCCAATGATAAAATAGTAAAGATAACAAGTTCTATTAATGGTAAATTATTTAATGGTAAAAAGTCTGGCTTTGTAAATCCAATGAATAATACATAAATACCAATAATAATTGCTAGGGATTTAACTACAGTTTCAAGCCAACCTAAAAGGTGCCATTTTTTAATATGCCAGTTTTTCTCTTCCATCTTTATCTACTCCTATCTGCCTTGAGCTAATCGGGCTGAAAACTCTTCCGGTAAGTCAGTTTGTGCAAACTTCTCTTGAACTTCTTTAATGTTATATTCATACCTCTTAAAGTTTAAAAGATTAGTATTGGGATTATATACCACAAAACTGGACCTGGGATCTCTATCCCGGGGTTGTCCCACACTACCTACATTTACTATATAATTGAATTCAGGATTGATTTCAATTTCATCATCTTCAATTTGAAACCAACCCTCTCCTTTATTACAAAAGCAGAACGGGATATGGGTATGACCGATAAAAAGAAGTGTAGTATCCATTATTAAGGGCTCTATGCCCTTTATATCATAGCGGTTAAATATATATGAAAAGGGTGAATTCTGGTTGGGACTGCCGTGGGCTAAAATAATTTTATTGTCATTAATTACAATATCTTCTCTTGTATTTAATGATTTGAGGTATTTTTTGCTTTCGTCACTTAATTTACTTCTGGTCCATGTAATCGATTTTTTTACAGACTGTCTAAACCATTCAATATTTAATTCATCTACCATTGCTTTATCATGATTACCAGCAATTACCTTAGTTGATACTTCTCTTACTTTATTTACACATTGTTCGGGCTCTGGATTATATCCTACAAGGTCTCCTAAACACATTATATCACTTATTTCTTCATCCATCATCTCTATTTTTCTAAGTGTATTTTTTAAAGCAGTATAATTTCCATGAATATCAGAAATTACTGCAATTGAATTCATATTTTCCATAATAAATACCCCTTATCTTAAAAATATTATTATAGTCTAAAATGATTTTAAAATTTAACTGCGAGCTTTTTCTAGATTTTCACTAAACGGTGGTTTAATTACACCTTGCTCAGTTATGATGGCTGTTATATTTTCGGCTGGAGTTACATCAAAAGCAGGATTGTAAACATCAACACCTTCTGGTGTAATTCGTACACTGCGGATTTCGGTTACCTCTTTGTCATCACGAATTTCAATTTCGATCTCTTCTCCACTTTCTATTTCAAAGTCAACTGTTGAAATTGGAGCTGCTATGTAAAAAGGAATATCATATTCTTTAGCTAAAACAGAAAGCATGAAGGTACCAATTTTATTAGCAGTATCTCCATTTTTAGCAATGCGATCAGCTCCTACCACTACTTTATCTATAACCTGCTTTTTCATAAGAGTAGCAGCTGTACTGTCAACAATCAAAGTGGAAGGTATTTCTTCTTCTAACATCTCAAAAGCAGTCAGACTAGCTCCCTGTAACCTGGGACGAGTTTCATCCATATATACTTTAATATTTTTCCCGGACTCATGAGCTGCCCTGATTACTCCAAGCGCAGTTCCATAACCAACTGTAGCTAAGGCACCTGCATTACAGTGAGTTAAGATTTTATCATCTTTTTCTATTAATGAATTCCCCTTTTGACCTAGTTTTTTATTTGTTTCAATATCTTCTTTCGCAATTTGATTTGCTTCTGCTAAGAGTTTTTGGGCAATTTCAGATTCATGTATATCTTTGGCCAGAGCATCTTTTAATACTTTTTCCATCCTGTTAATCCCCCAACTTAAATTAACAGCGGTGGGTCGGGTAGCTAAAAGTTCTTCTTTAGCTGTTTCAATCTCATCTAAAAATGTTACATTATCAGCTGAAATATTTTCCTTAACAGCCAGGTAATATCCATAGGCTCCAGTTGCTCCAATGGCAGGAGCACCTCTTACAACCATCTTCTTTATTGCTTCACAGACCTCTTTATAGTTAGCCGCTTCATAATATTTTGTTTCTAGTGGTAGGATCCTTTGATCTAAAAGTTTGAGCACACCATCTTCAAATTTCAATGTTTTATGTTCCATAATCAACACTCCTATAATTTTTAATATTCAAAAAAATAATGATTAAATATATGCTTGTCACAAGCTGGTCTTTTACTCCTTATTTTTATATTCATCAGCCTTATAAATTCTTGCTTTAATAGAAGGGTGAGATGCCTTATAGAGTTTCTCCCACCAATAATATTCCAATCTTGCCAGGCTGTCATCTGCTAATTTGGCAAAAGCCCGACCTAAATCCATAGGATCTTCTATTATCTCAAAAGCAAACTGATCGGCTCTTTTTTCATAAATACGGCTTAAATAAAGTTGTAGAGGTGTAAAAACTGAGTACAAAAGTCCCCAAAAGATTAAAAGTAAAGGGATACTAACAATAGGGTTTATACTCTGATATCCAAATAGATTTATTAGAGATGGCCAGCTTAGATTAACAATAAAAGCGGTGATAGTGATAATAAAGGGCTGTAATAAAAGATTCTTATATATATCATTGTTAACATGATGTCCTATCTCATGACATAACACAGCCTCTATTTCATCAGCTGAAAACCTATCAGCCAGGTTATCACTTAATAAAATTTTTCTGGTATTACCCATTCCAATTACTGCTGCATTGGCAGAAGTCATCTTAGAACTTAAATTAATTTCATATATATCTTCAATCTCAAGATCTAACTTATTAAATGTAGACATCAGCCTATCCTTTAGTTCTCCCTCGGGATATGATTGCAAGCTATAAAACATCGGTAAAAAAACAACCGGCAGAAGGTAATTTAATAATACTACAAAACCGGATAGAATTAAGGAGATAATCAACCACCAGTTATTAGGAAAACTATTAGTTAATATTAAAAAGAGCAGGGAAAATAGAAAAGTTAAAATCAAGGTTAGAAAAAAGGATTTAACTCTTTCCTGCAGCCATTCCTCACTGCTCTGAGCTGTAAGATTATATTTTTTTCGCAGTTGATATAAAGTAAAAAATTCTAAAATATTGTTAAAAGTTTGGTAAATAAAGACTACCATTAAAACATAGAAAAAAAGTTGTAATGAAACATATAGATCCTGATTAATATACTGAAAAAATTTAACTTCTAAATTAAAGTAAAAAAACATTACAATTACAATCAATCGGAAAACATTATTAAATAAAAGCAATTTGTTTTTCTTGCTATGATAATCATATGCTTTTTTTCGTCTTTGCTTATTAAATAATCTCGTAAATTCTTTTTCTTCCATGATTATTATCCCCTTAGTTGTAAAATCAATACTGAATATATTTAGTTCTATATAAGATTATTCAACATAGTATTCAAATATTCCTGTTAAATAATAATAATTACTGCTATTATTTTCAATTAAAAGTTATCTTTGTCAATTAACTTTTTTAACCGATTTACAATATTTTTGTTGATAAACTGATCAGTATCTTCTAAAATATTTTGAATTACACTTAGCAGCTTTTTTTCACCTGGCCAATTCTTTTTTATAATAGAGGGATCCATTTCATTAAAGAAATCATTTAAGACATAGGCTGTTAAAGCTACATCATCTACATATGCTACCAAGCCCATGATGGCTTCTGGTAAAAAGTCAAAAGGAGTTATAAAGTAAGCAATTACAGCCCCTAATTTAACTTTTTTAGATTTAGGAACTTTAGGATCCTGCATAAGCTTGATTAATAGGTAAAAAAGATCCGGAGCTAAAAGCAAATACTCCGGCAAATCTTCATTTCTAGATATTTTATGAACACCATTTTTTATTTTATCCCGTAATTTATAATAATAATTATATTCTTCTTCCATTTTTTTATCTCCTATAAGTTTCTTTCAATTTGTTTTATTTTAAAGGCATTAAAGATATCTGTTCTAGTAATGATTCCAACCAGTTCATCGTCCTCCATAACCATCAGTCGGCCGATATCCTCTTCTAAAAGCATTTGTAAGGCCTTATTGACATCTTCATTGGGTGATACCTTTTTGATATCTTTAGACATTATATCCCGAACTGTAAAGTCTTCATGTTTTTCAGGTTTAATATTACGGACATCTTCCATTGTTACACAACCGATTAATTTGCCATCTTCTAATATGGGATAACCACTGTGACTTTTATGCAGCATTTTTTCAAGTAAATCTCTGACAGTTAGATCTGCTGAAATATACTTTACATCTTGGCTCATCAAATCTTTTACTCTAAGATCTGAAAGGGTGTCTTTAATCATACTGTATTGAAATTCCTGATTGGCTCGCATATAAATAAAAAATGCAATTAAGATCAAAATAAAGTTTCCGTAAAGAAATCCAATAATACCAAAAATAAATACAATAACCTTACTTACTGTTACTGCTATTTTAGTTGCTGTTAAGAAGTCTCTGCGGCGGGCAATAAATGATCGTAATACTCGGCCTCCATCATTAGGAAAGGCTGGAATTAGATTAAAAATTGCTAAAAATACATTTAATTGACCAAGATATAAAATCAGAAAAACTAAATCAGCAATAAATATATTGGAAGTTAAGGTTGCGATTAAGATCATCGTTAAACCAATTGCAAGACTAACCATCGGACCAATCAATGAAATGCTTAACTCATCACTAGGTTCTTCGGACATTTCTTTTATTTCAGAAATACCACCTAAAAGCATAAGCGTTATACTGTTAATTTCCTGACCGCGTGATCTAGCTACAAAAGAGTGCCCTAATTCATGTAACCCCACACTCACAAAAAGTAAAATGGCTATCAATAAGCCTAATATATAGTCAGAAATTATCAAGTCTTGGTATGGAATATTCATAAGGCTAGTCATCATTTCAATATTAGTAGATACTATCCAGGCTATAAAAGGTAAGGCTATGATAAAACTAATATGCAGTTTGATCGGAATTTCAGAGATGGTTCCAATTTGATATGATTTTTTAAACATATTTATCCCACCTTTTTAAAATTCAAATTCCAGCTTCTTTTCAAAGTCAAAGGACTTTCTATGACAGGGGCTAAACCCCTTTTTCTTAACTGCTTTTCTGTGTTTTTCGGTTATATAGCCGTGATTATCTTTAAAATGATAGGCTGGATACTTTTGACTAAGTTTAATCATCTTGTTTTCTCTATTGAATTTGGCAGCTATTGATGCACAAGCTAACGAATATATTTTTTTGCTGGTATCTTTTATTAATTTACTGTTATCTTGATTTAATCCGTATTTATAATAAAGGTAATAGAGTTTATCTGAATCAACTTCATTATCATAATCAATTTTGGATTGTAATTGCTTATATCCTTTTTTAATGGAATTTTTTATTCCAATCTCATCAATAACATTAGAACTTAGATGTTCAATCTTTAAAACATCTGCTTCACTTTTTATTTTTTCATAAAAATGCTGCCTTTGTTGAGTAGTTAATTCATTTGAATACTTGATACCTTTTATTTCAATAAATCTATTTAACTTTATCATACAAAAGGTTAATGGACCGGCTGCTGCTGGAATACCAGTTACATAAAATCCATATATACTTTCATAACCTTTGTTATAAAGGTGGTTTTCAATGTTTTTATACTCTGACAATTTTTCTTTAAAGGCTTTATCTTTCCTATACATTTTTTCACATTGAACCGCTATCTTAGAAGTAGTTTTGCGATTATCGGCATATAAGGCATCAATTAAATCACGATCAATTGCAACCTCATCGATTAAATTGCGAATTTCAGATATTGTCTTGCTTCGGATATTATATTTATCTTCAAACTGTAATTTTGGTTGATATTTCATGGCTTCCACCCTTAATTAAATATATAATATCTTAATTATATAATTATTCATAAAAGGTTAAAATCCTCTTATATTAGTCATATAAATAAAAAAACCCCGACCGGTAAAAGTCGGGGGATCCTTTCGAAGAACTTTGATATATTTATATTTTCTCAACATTTTCTGCTTGAGGTCCACGTTCAGCTTCTACGATTTCAAATTCCACTTCTTCGCCTTCCTCTAATGACTTGTAGCCTTCTTCCTGGATAGCAGAAAAGTGTACGAAAACGTCCTCTTCAGAATCTTCTCTTTCAATAAAGCCAAAACCTTTCTTAGAATCGAACCATTTAACTTGACCTGTGTAAATCATGTAAAAAATTCCTCCTGTATAAATAGTTTTTATAATGGTGCCGGGGATCGGGCTCGAACCGATACGGGAAAATAATTCCCACCGGATTTTAAGTCCGATGCGTCTGCCAATTCCGCCACCCCGGCGGGCTGCAACATTGTTGCAACATTAAAGATTATAATATATATTGGTAGTTATGTCAAGCGCTGGAATAATTCGTTTCGTCTTCCTCGGGCTCTTTTATCTCACCTGACTTAAATAAAGCATATTCTGTGGCGGCTGAACCCGTAATTTCAGTAAATAAGCTGGTAAATAAGATAATATTAAAGATAATGACTGCTACATCAACTTCAGTATTCTGGATATTTACAAAATCTCGTTGAACAACATAGGCTAAATCCAAAGCTACACCGATTTGAGGCATCAAACCAAAACCAATATACTTTTGCACACTCTGAGGCGCATTGGCTAATCTAGCCCCAACTGAAGCTCCTCCAATTTTTCCAATTAAACGAGCAATCGTATAAATTATTGCAATTAACATAAAAGAACTAGTAAAAATATTGGTGATTTGGATTTTAGTACCAGCCAATATGAAAAAGATAGCATAAAGTGGCATAGTTAGGGTATCAATTAGATCAGCTACCCCAATATGCCTATCGGCAAAGTTACAAAAAGCAAATCCTACAAATAGATTATAGATTAAAGGTGAAAGGTGAAGAGCAATTGATAAAGCTGCTCCCCCAATAACCGTTAAGAGGATTAAAAATACCTTCTGTTTTTTGGAATGGTCAAAACTAATATACCGCTGAGAAAGGTAGCCGAAAAACATACCTAATCCGGCAGCGGAAACCACCCTAACCACCGGTATTATAAATCCATTTATAATATTTAAAGTGCGAGCAGGATCTACTGTAATTAATGAAATTGGTTCCACGAAACTAAATATTACTAGAGCTAAAGCTTCATCTAAAGCTAAAATAATCATTAACGTGGCTGAAAACTCACCCTGAACTCCATACTCTCTTAAAATCAAAACTGTAGCAGCAGGTGCAGTTGCTGTAGCAAAAGCACCGAGTAAGATTGCTAAATAGAGAGGTTTGCCAATATAAAGCATACTCATTGTAACTAAAACAAAAGCCCCAATTGACTCCAGTAAAATAATCAGTGTAAATTGTGCCTCTAATTTTTTCAATACTTTTAAAGACAGGGACGTACCAATTGTAAAAGAAATAAAAGAAACTGCTAAAATAGTTACAAAGTTAAATGAATTGATTAAGTATGTATACCATTCCACAAATTCTGTACTGAAAAACGGAATCTGTTCTACCACACTTGCACTGAAAAGTGAACCCACAATTACATAACCTGCTACACTTGGCAAGCGGTACTTTTCAGTAAAGGTATGGATTAAAAATGTAAAAAGCAATAAAAGCCCTATAATAAATATTACCTTGTAGCTTTTATGATGAGCCATCATCCAATTTTGAATTTCAAGCAAATCATGTGTATAATCCATCTACAACATCCTTTTTAGGTGATTTCTTCTAAAACCCATATATACTCATATGGTTTTAAATCATAATCATTGTACATTTTCTCTTCATCATTAAGATTATTGATCATTGTAAGGCTTTTTTCTTCTGTGGATCTAATTGCAATGAGTAAATTATCCTCTGTATTATATTCAACATCTGATTTAAAAAGATTTGGGTTTTCATTTTTCAGTTTAATCATTTCACGAAGTCCCCTATAAACAAAACCAGAATCACTATTAGGATTACTTAAGGCGGTTTCTTTTTTGGACTGATCAAAAGGACCTCTATTCAAATAACGGCTATCTGTATAACCAAATTTATCATTCATTTTTTCATAAAATTCTTCGTCATTTTCCATCGCAATTTCATCACCAAAATAGATGATAGGAGTTCCTTGAATAGAAAACAAAATGGAATATGCTAGTAGAATCTTATCAACATTGCCCTCCATCAAGTCATAAAGACGACCAGAAATACCTTCTCCATCTCTAAAAGTCCATTTTTTATCTTTAAGATAATGTTTATTCATTAGTTCACGTTCTTGTTCAGTCACAAATTCTAAAGTAAGCTCGTCATGACACCTTAAAAATGTAAACCAGGCTGTTTCAGCTGGTTTTTTAAGTTCAGCTGTTATATCTAACTGCCTTTTTAAGTAATCTGTATCTTCTTCGGCGATAGAGAGAAAAATTCTTGGCATAATGGGAAAATTATATACAACCTGACATTCATCACCATCACCTAGATATTCAATTACATCCTGCGGCATTTGATTAGCTTCGGCAATCATGACTGTCCCTTTAGAAATGTAATCAAAGGCTGCTCGAAAAATCTTGAGAATTTTATGTGTCTCTTCTAAGTTCTCACAGTCAGTACCTTCTTTTTTCCATAAAAAAGGTGCGGCATCCATCCTAAAACCATCTACACCATTCACCTGCCAAAAGGTAAATGTCTTTAACATCTCATAAAGAACTTCTGGATTTTTATAGTTTAAGTCAGGCTGAATATCATAAAAGCGGTGGAAATAATAATCATCTGTTTTTTCATTATATGACCAATTACTGTTTGAAATACCTTTTAAAAGCAAGCGGGTCTCTGTATATTTATCTTTATCTTCATTCCAGATATAAAAATCTCTAAACTTGGCTTGTT
Source organism: uncultured Halanaerobiales bacterium (assembly GCA_964642575.1). GTDB lineage: Bacteria > Bacillota > Halanaerobiia > Halanaerobiales > M55B127 > M55B127. The sequence goes on along the minus strand of CAZXRH010000025.1, from coordinate 4,381 downwards.
TGGATTGACTGGCATTTTTAAACCACTTATGTTGATTTGAAGTATGGTTCACTGCTATATCAAATACAATTTTAATATCTCTTTTATGGGCTTCTTTTAAAAACTTAAAAAAGTCTTGGTTAGTTCCAAGTTCCTCTCTAATTTTATAATAATCAGAAATATCAAAGCCCTGATCCACCATTGGTGATTTTAAAATAGGAAGAAGCCATAAAGTATTGACTCCCAGCTCATCTAAGTAATCCAATTTACTGGTCAGCCCCTGAAAATCACCGGCAAAGAGATCAACATATAAGGAATATACAACTCCTTCTTGATGCCAGTTTAAGTTTTGTGGTTTATAGTCTATTTCATTTTTCCTTTTATCTAATAGTTCTTTTAACTTACTTAGGTATTTAGTATTATCTCCATATAAATCTTCCCATAATTTCTCTATTTTTTTAAACATAGCTTCCTCCTTATTTAAGCCTCAATTAATAAACCCTCTAAAATATCATTATCACTTACTCTTAGCTGTTTAGTATTTAAACTTTTCATAATTTCTTTTAAAATAATAACTCCAGCTACAATAATATCCGCACGATCGGGATTAAGTCCTTTAACCTGTTTTCTTTCTTTAATTGGTAGCTTTCGCAGCTTTTCTAATATATTATCGACATCTATAAAGTTTAGTATATAATCGTGTACGGCTTTAGAACTATATTTTTCTGCTTTTAGTAAGATAGTGGCCATTGTAGTAATAGTACCCCCTACTCCAATTAAATTCTCGATTGTAGGAAGTTTTGCCACTTCGGTCTGAATTTCTTTTTTCACAAATTCAGCTATTTTATTAACAACTTGTTCATTGATTTTTTGTTCAGGGTTTTCTATAAATCTTTCTGTTAAGCGAACTGCTCCCAGATTTAAACTATCCATTTTAACTTTCTCAACAGCTGGGCTTTTCCAGATAAATTCTGTACTCCCCCCACCAATATCAATAATTATATAGTCATCAAGATCATAACTATAAGTTACTCCCTTAAAGATAAGTTCTGCTTCCTTTTTACCAGAAATAATCTCTAAATTATAACCAATATTCTCTTTAACTAATTTTTGAAATTGAGCTCCATTTTTAACATCTCTTAAAGCACTAGTTCCCACCAAACGTACATCTTTAACTTCATAATCTTTAATTTGCTCTTTAAAGATTTTCAGAGCATTTAATCCCCGTTCAATAGCACTTTCATTTAATATCCTATTTTTATCTACTCCTTCACCTAGTCTGGTTGTTATTAACTCTTTTTTTAAAGACTTAATTTTATTATTGTTTATCTCAGAAATCAAGAGGCGGGTTGAGTTTGTACCCATTTCAATGGCTGCTTTTTTCATCTTCATCCAACTCCTTACATATACTACATGTATTGGGCCAATCAATTTTTTCAAAAACTATTTTGCCAACCGGATTGGTTTCATTTACTAAATAATCTGCAACATGGGTATGTAAGCATTTAAGGCCTTTTTTATCTTTAATACCACCGATACCCGAATTTTTTAAAGTATATATTATGTCCTGAGAAATTTTCTTGATTTCTTCTATTTCCTCTTGAGAAAGCATTGCCATTCTTTGTCTAGCATAATTTTGGTGTGCTTTTTTAAGTTCTTCTTTCAAATGTTTGTTCTCATTAATTTTAGTCTGGAGTTTTTCAATTAAACCACTGTCCTCTAAAACAGCTATCTTTTTATTTAAATAGGGACAGGTCAACCAATAGGTTGTTGGAAAAACCCTATTATTAAAAAAAGGATAAACCTTAATCACAGCGGGATAATTGAAAGGACAAATTATTGATACCTTTTTCATCCCTTCCGGTTCTCTATTAATTTGTTTTTTTATTATATCAAAGTATTCATTATTTTTAGCGTTCATAACAACCTACCTTAAATTATTATATTCACTTTGGATTATACCATAATTTTATTAAATCTCAAATAATATAGCAAAAACCCTACTAAAAAGTAGGGTCCAAATACTATATGCAAATAAAAAACACCCCCACGAGGGGATGTTTGCATGTGTTTATTATATATTTTAAAAGAATTTAATTTCTGCCGCTATCACTTCGCTTTTCTACTCTCTTTTTGAGATCACTTTGTCTTTCACTACTCTGTTGTAGAAATTCATCCATTTTTTCTTCAAAAGACTTGTTCGGAGCATGATCGATTCTATCAGAAGGATCCTGCAGTTGTTTGATTGAGAGACCAATTTTACCGTCATCGTCAATGTTAATAACCTTAACTTTAACTTCTTCGCCTTCTTCTAGAAAATTTCCAATATCCTTTACATAGGTATTAGCTATTTCAGAGATATGAACTAAACCTGTTTCACCATCTGGTAATTCAATAAATGCTCCAAAATTTGTAATACCTGTAACTTCACCTTTTACTGTACTTCCAACTTCAACGGACATATTAAAAAAAATTCCTCCTTGATTTTTAATGTATTCTAATTATATTATAGATGCATAGCCGTGTCAAATGATATTATGACAAAATTAAAGCTTTCTTGACAAAGAGATACGTTTTCTCTTTTTATCTATGTCAATTATCTTAACACGAACTGTATCTCCCACTGAAATCACATCTAAAGGATGTTCCACATATTTATAACTTAATTCAGAAATATGGATAAGCCCATCCTCTTTTACTCCAATATCAACAAAGGCACCAAAATCTACTACATTTCTTACTGTACCTTTTAAAGTCATCCCCTCTTTTAGATCATCAAACTTTAAAACCTCATTTTTAAAAATCGGATCGGGTAGTTCATCACGGGGATCTAACCCAGGTTTCTTTAAATTCTTAATAATATCATCTAAAGTATATTCACCTATTTCACTAGTTTCAATTACCTTCTTTTTATCTAGGTCATTAATATCTACCCTAAGCTGTTTTAATTTCTCTTCATTGAGGATATCTTGTGGTACATATCCCAATTCTTTTAATATTAGTTCAGCTTCTTCATAACTTTCCGGGTGAATAAAGGTATAGGCAAAAGGATCATTTGAACTGAAAAACTGTAAGAAACCGGAAGCCTGTTCAAAAGTTTTTGCTCCTATCCCATAAACATCTTTAATTTCTTTTCTGGTTTTGAATTCACCTTGCTTTTGACGATAATCTACAATCTTGTCTGCAACTGAACTGTTAATACCAGAAACATACTGCAGTAAAGATGCAGATGCGGTATTTAAGTTAACACCAACCTGATTAACTACTGACTCAACGACTTCATCTAAAGAATCTTTTAATTCAGTCTGATTAACATCATGCTGATATTGTCCGACTCCAATCGATCGCGGATCGATTTTTACCAGTTCTGATAAGGGATCCTGTAGACGGCGGGCAATCGAAATCGCTCCTCTCACACTAACATCTAAGTCAGGAAATTCCCTGATAGCTTCTTTCGAAGCAGAATAGACAGAAGCACCCGCTTCATTAACAATTATATACTTGAAGTCCTGTTTAGCAACCAATTCCGAGATAAACATCTCTGTTTCACGGGATGCAGTTCCATTTCCGATTGCAATTGTATCGATCTCATATTTATTGAGTAGTTTCTTTATCTTATCAGCAGCTTCTTCTTTTTGGTTTTGAGGAGGGTGGGGGAAAATAGTTTTATACTCTAAATAATTACCCATCTCATCAATAGCAGCCGCTTTACAGCCGGTCCTAAAACCGGGGTCTATACCTAATATTTTATGCCCTTTATAGGGAGGCGTAAGAAGTAAAGATCTTAAATTGTCTTTAAAAATCTCTATTGCACCCGCCTGAGCTTTTTCGGTTAGTAGATTTCTCAATTCTCGGTCAAGAGAAGGTTCAATTAATCTTTTAAAAGAATCTTTTATGGTTTCAATCAAAAGCTCAGTTTCTACAGCTACTTCTTCTGCTAAAAGTGTTTCTTTTATTATTTCAAGCATCATCTCTTCATCATGTTCAATTTTGATACTTAATACTTCATCACTTTCACCTCGGTCAATAGCTAAAACCCGATGGTCGGGTATTTTCTTTATCTTTTCCTTGTAATCATAATATAGTTCATACTTACTTTCTTCATCTTCAATATCTTCATTCTTTTTAGAAACAATAAAGCTTTTTTCTTTCATCTCTTCTCTCAATTTTTTTCTAACTACATTGTTGTTAGAAATGATATCAGCAATAATATCCAAAGCACCCTGAATAGCTTCTTCTATACTCATTACTTCTTTTTCTTCATCAAGAAATTCTTCTGCCTTCTGGTCTAATTCTTCTTTTTTATATCCACTCAAAATAAATTCAGCCAGGGGTTTTAAACCTTTATCAATTGCTTTGGTCGCCCTAGTTTCTCTTTTTTCTTTAAAGGGCCTATAAATAT
>CAZXRH010000024.1:0-20406 GCA_964642575.1 uncultured Halanaerobiales bacterium | reverse complement strand
TAATTTGATTGAATGTTTCAAATTCATTACCAAGAAAGTCTTGGACTAAACCAAAAATAAAAAATAATAGAAATATATTAATCCCGATAATTGATGTAATGATTAATTTTGTTTTGGATATTTTTGTTTTAGGTGGTACTAGATTTTTATTAAGACTTCTAAAAAATTATTACATACAAAATAAAAGTAATAAACCTCAAAAAAATGTTTTGGTTGTTGGAGCAGGAGATGCTGGAGAATTATTAATTAGAGAATATCAAAAACATCCTGAATTAGGAAAAAATATTGTTGGAATTATAGATGACGATACCAGTAAACACGGTTTAGAAATTCATGGAATAAAAGTAATGGGAAGTAGAAACTTAATTCCAGAAGTGATTGAAGAATATCACATTAAAGAGGTAGTAATTGCTATTCCTTCTGCCCCAGGTCAAGAAATTAAAGAAATATATAATTTGAGTAAAAAAGAAGGTATTAAAGTAAGAACAGTTCCAAGTATACATGAAATTGTAAATGGTAAATTTAATATAAACCAAATAAGAGAAGTAAAGGTAGAAGATCTTCTTAAAAGAGATCAAATTGACTTAGTTGAAGACGAAATATCTAGTTATCTAACTGATAAAACGATACTTATAACAGGAGGAGCGGGTTCAATAGGATCAGAGCTATCTCGACAAAGTGCCAAATTTTCTCCAAAAAGAATAGTGATCTTTGATATTAATGAAAATGATTCATACTTTTTAAAAAGAGAGTTAAATGAAAAATTTCCTGAAATAAATGTAAACATAGAAATAGGTAGTGTAAGAGATAAAGAAAAAGTTATAGATAGTATATCTCAATTTAAACCAGATGTTATATTTCATGCTGCAGCTCATAAGCATGTTCCTTTAATGGAAACTAACCCTGAGGAAGCAGTTAAAAATAACGTGTTTGGAACCAAAAACGTAGTAGAAGTTGCTGATGAATATAATGTTGATAGATTTATTCTGATTTCAACAGATAAGGCTGTGAATCCAACAAATGTAATGGGGGCTACTAAAAGAGTTGCTGAAATGATAACCCAAACTTATAGTAAAAAGAGTAATACTAAATTTATGGCCGTAAGATTTGGAAATGTATTAGGTAGTAAAGGTAGTGTAATACCTATCTTTAAAAAACAAATAGAAAATGGGGGGCCTGTAACAGTAACACATCCAGAAGTAAAAAGATACTTTATGACAATCCCAGAAGCCGCTCAATTAGTTATTCAATCTGGAGCAATTGGCAACGGGGGAGAAGTATTTATTTTAGATATGGGAAAACCGGTTAAGATTATAGAGTTAGCAAGAGATTTAATCAAACTTTCAGGTTATCAAGAAGGTATTGATATAGATATAGAAATAACTGGTTTAAGACCAGGTGAAAAAATGTATGAAGAAATATTACTTGATACTGAAGAGGATATTTCTACAGAACACGAAAAAATATATATTAGTAATTTAAGTTGTCTTGATGAAGAAGAATTTTTAACTAATATTAAAGAATTACAAACTTTAGCTAATAATACTGATAAGAAAAATATTATTAAAGCCTTAAAAAGAATCGTACAAGAATATGAACCCAAAAACAATATACATTAATTTTATTGTCTTGAGATCATCTTATTAGATGGTCTCTTGCGATTATAAAAATAATTATAAAAAGAAATGGGGAATATATTATGCAAGCATATCAAATAAAAATTGAATTCGTTGATTCAGAGCCTTTAATCTGGAGAAGAGTTATAATGCCGGCTGATGCTACATTTAATCGTCTTAATGATGTTATACAAACTGTTACTAACTTTAGAAGTGGTTATCCATACCAGGACTATCATCTTTATGAATTTAACCTGCCAGATGAAAATATTAGAGTAACCAATAGTGAAGAAGCTTATGAAGAACACAAATATTATCAAAACAATAAACAAGAAATGCAGGAAAAAATTAATAGTATGCCAGATGAATTTGATGAATTTAAAGAGCAACAGTTAAAAGAATTAGAAATCGAAGTAAAAAAACCTAGTTATATAAAAATAGATGAATATCTAAAAAAATATGAAGAACTTGATTATGTTTATGATTTCGGTGATTATTGGCAGATAAAAATAATTTTAGAAAAAGAAATAGATGATTATGATAAAGGATACCCAACTTTAATTGATGGTGCTAATGATGCTCCACCAGAAGATGTTGGTGGTTTACCTGGTTTTTATGATTTCTTAGAAAAATACAATGATCCTGAACACCCTGAACATGATTTTAATAAAAGTTGGGCTAGTGATCAAAACTATAGAGAATATAATAAAGAACGTAAAGAACACATTAATGAATTATTTAAAGGGATAAAATATAAATAAAACCGGAGTGATCGAAATAATGGAAAAGCATATCTTAGATAAAATAACTCGTATGCAGCATGATGAAATTACTGAATATCATATTTATACTAAATTAGCTGAAAGAACAAAAGATGAAGATAATAAACAGATTCTAAAAGATATTGCTGAGGATGAACTTCGCCATTATGAATATTGGAATGAGAAAACTAAATCAGATATAAAACCAAAAAAATGGAAGATATATTTTTATTATTTCATTTCAGTTATATTTGGACTTACTTTTGGAATTAAATTAATGGAAAAAGGAGAAGAAGAAGCTCAGGATAAATATGAAGAATTAATTGAACAATTTGATGGAGCAGAACAAATTTTAAGTGATGAAGAAGAACATGAACAAGAATTATTAAATATGCTTGAAGAAGAAAGGTTGACATATGTAGGATCAGTTGTATTAGGCCTAAATGATGCCTTGGTTGAGCTAACTGGTTCTTTAGCGGGCTGGAGCTTTGCTTTAAAAAATACCCGCCTCATAGCCCTTACAGGCCTTATTATGGGTATTGCTGCTTCACTTTCAATGGGAGCTTCTGAATATCTTTCTAAAAAAGCTAATGAAAAAGATGAACATGCTTTTAAGTCTTCCATGTATACTACAGGTGCTTATATAATAACTGTAATTTTGTTAATACTTCCTTATTTAATATTAGATTCATATATGTATGCTCTAATATTTACAATTATTGTAGCAATTCTAGTTATTTTGGTCTTTAACTTTTATGTTTCAGTTGCCAAAGATCTTAACTTTAAAACCAGGTTTTTAGAAATGGCAGGTATTAGTTTAGGGGTAGCCGTTTTGTCATTTTTAATAGGTGTAGTAGTTAGAACTGTCTTTGGCATAGAAATTTAAATTGGAGGAAGATAAATGGGTGGAGTTAAAAAAAGTGTAATTTTATTAGTGGTTGCAGTGGTAGCAGCCTTTGGTATCTCTTATTTTGTAACTCAAGTGGATTATAATACACAGGAAGCACTTGAGGTTGAATCTGAATTTGCAAAAGAAAAGATATTATTCACTACATTAAGAGGTGGCTACCATACAATAGGCTATATCAATGTTGATGGTACTGAGGAAGTAATACTTGATGATAATGCTTTTAATGATGAACAACCAGACTGGTCACCAGATAATTCTCAAATAGTTTTTGTTTCAGATCGCAGTAATAGAAAAGAACTATTTATTATGAATAATGATGGTAGTAATATAAGGCAGTTAACCGATATGAATACAATAATTGATTATCCTGCCTGGTCACCGGATGGCCAAACTATAGCTTTTAGTGCCTGGAATAATGAAAAGAAAGATATATATTCTATTAATGTTGATGGTACAAACTTACAAAAGTTAACTGAGGCCACTGGTAAGATACATAACGAGTATCCCTGCTGGTCACCTGATAGTGAAAGTATTGTATTTAGATCTGATAAAGGTCTAAATGCCGATGTTTATATTATGAATAGAGATGGCAGCAAGGAAGAAAAATTAATTGCAAAGTCATTTTTCGACGGAGGCTATACAGATTGGTCTCCCAATGGAGAGATGATTGTTTTTACTACACATACCGAAGGAAGTAAGGAATTATTCTTATATCATATTAATAATAATGAGTTTACTAGACTGACTGATAATGACATATATGAAGGTTATCCTAGTTGGTCACCGGACAGTAAAAGAATTGCATTTATAAGGTATGATAATAGATTTTTAAGAGATGAGTATTCTGAAGTTCATATAATGGACATTGAAAGTAAAAAAACTAAAAGAATAACTAACAATAGAAATATGGAAAATTATCCAAAATGGTCTAATTAAATTTGAGGAGATAGTATATATGGGAAAAATAAATTTATATCTAAAAAAAATTAATATAAGAATGATCATATTGTCACTAGGTTTGATTATCTTTATTTTATTAATGCTTTTACCTTCACCAGAAGGGTTAAGTATCGCAGGTAAAAGAGCTTTAGCGATATTCATACTTTGTCTTACTTTATGGGTAACAAACTATTTACCTTTAGCGATAACTAGTATATTAGGAATTGCATTAATTCCATTATTTAATGTTTTAACAGCATCAGAGACCTTTGCTATCTTTGGTAATAGAGCAGTATTTTTTATCTTAGGTGCTCTAATTATTGCAGCGGCTATCTATAAAACAGGTATAGCTAAAAGAATATCATATCTGTTTATTTCAAAGATAGATAATTCATTTGAAAATATTATTTTAAGTATTATAGGAATCTCTTATTTATTGTCCTTAATAATGCCAGAACATGCAGTAGCAGCGATCTTATTTCCAATAGTATTTCAGATTGTTGAATCTCTTAAATTAACACCACTGGAAAGTAATTTTGCTAAAGCAGCTTTTCTGGCCTTAGCCTGGGGAGCAGTAGTAGGAGGAATTACAACATTCCTAGGTGGTGCCAGAAACATTCTGGCAGTTGGATTGTTAGAAAATATCTATGGTATAAACATTAACTTTATGCAATGGGCAAAGTTTTCAATTATATATTCATTGCCTTTACTTATAATTTCATATTATGTAATTATTTATTATTTTAAAACTGAAGTGAAAAATATAAAACAGAGATTAAATACTATTGGACAACAGTATCATGAATTAGGACCAATTTCTAAAGAAGAAAAATTATTAGCCGGATTATTTTTAATCATTATAACTTCCTGGATGTTCTTATCAGGAACTGTTGATATTTCAGTGACAGCAATTTTAGGTGGAGTTTTAATTTTTGTTTTTAAAATTATTAACTGGGAAGAAATTGAAAGTTATATTAACTGGGGAATAATTCTAATGTATGGGGGAGCTATAGTAATTGCAACCTCATTAACTAGAACTGGAGCAGCAGAGTGGTTATCCCAATCTATTTTTGATGTTTTACCTCAATCAACAATAATAATGTTAATCGTAATAATAATAATAACTAAATTTTTAACTGAAGGAGTAAGTAATGTGGCAGCTGTTGCTATCGTTTTACCGATAGCTTTCAGTATGGGTGATATTTTAGGATTAAATCCCATGATCATAACCTATATTGTAGCCCTTACAGGTGGACTTGCCTTTATGTTACCAATGGGAGCACCACCAAATGCAATTGCTTTTTCTTCTGGATATTTAGAATTAAATGAGGTTATCAAAGTAGGACTTGTATTAAACATTATATCGATGGTATTATTGTATATAATTGCTGTTGGCATCTGGCCGTTATTCGGACTAAAATTATTTATATAATTTAAGGGTAGTGATAAAAATGAAAAAAATCATGGTATTACTTTATAGTTTTGCAAAAATCGATGATGTTATCGAAGAAATTGAGAATTCCATCGAAGCAACCACCGAGGAGATACATCTATGTTTTTATCAAAATAAAGATGTACCAAACACCTTACAGTCCTTGATGGGAGTATACCTGGGAGAAAAAATTCAAAAAGATGTCGAAAATACTATCTTAAAAGAATACTTTAGAATGAAAGAAGAAATCACTTTCAGAATAGAAAAAATAGCTGAAGATAATGATATTGAAATAGTAAATCAGTTATTTAAAAGCTATTCACGTGATAAAATCTATGATTATATTAAAAAACATGATATTGATTATCTAATTGTTAATTATTTTAAAAATAGGTATAATTCCCAAAAAGTTTATACAGATATTGAAGAACAATTTCTTAATAATCTAGACATTGAATATAAATTATTTAAGCACTTGAACTAATTAATATATTTTCTTAATACTTACTTCGCCCTGCTAATCTATTAAATTTAACTTATGAATGATATTCATATTAAAGTAAAAAAATCCATGATATTAAATATCATGGAAGAGAATTAAAGCATTATTGCTAATAATATTTATATTAATTTTTAACATTTGTGATCATTTGAATTGCATTGTGATGTAATTTGATTTCTAAGGGGAATGCTGGGCCTTTTTCGCCATCAATATTAGAATATCGAGTTTTACCATTATCATTATTAATTTCTATCTTAAAGTAGTTATCTTGGATATAAAGAACGTTTTTATTGGAAAAATGTTCTTTATTCATTAGATTCATTAAAAGGGTAGGTATTCTATATAATTGATCAGTTTTAATTCCTACAAAATCAAACATACCATCATTAATTGAAGCGAATTTAGCTAAGTGCTGGAATCCTCCAGCTCTTTTGCTATTTAATAAAAAGAAAACAAAGAGTTTTTCTTCAATTACTTGATTTGAAGTGTGTATTTTAAAGGGAATGGGTTGTATTTTAGGAATTTCTTTTAAACCATTGATATAGTATGCTAACTTTCCTAAAGTATTTTTTACATTGATGTCAATACCTTGGGTTATACCAGAAAACAATCCCCCTACACATACATTTATAAAATATCTATTATTAACTTCACCTACATCAATATTTTTAATATTTTCTTTAATTAAAACATCGAAACATTTTTCATAGTCAGTGGGCATTTTTAAAAAAGAGGCAAAGTCATTAACTGTGCCTGAGGGGATAACACCTAAAGGTATCTTAATATCCTTTTTCATCATTGCATTTACTATTTCATTAACAGAACCATCTCCACCGGCCACAATGATGGAACTATATGAACCATCAATTCCTTTTAATCCTTTTTGAAGGTCATTTTCTTTCATACTGCGAAAGATATCGACTTGATAACCGGCCGCCTGGAATTTTTTTAAAAATAAGTCCAGATAATTTGGAAATGTTTTTGTGCCTGAATAGGGATTATATATTAATTTTACTTTTTGCAAGAGCCAACACCTACTATCTAAAAATTTTTGTACAAATTAATTATAAGGGATTTTATCTGAATACACAAACCAAAAAGAGGAGAATTTAAAATGATATATTTGATAGCACTCCTAATAATTCTATTTTTAGCCTATAAATTAATAGATAAACATACCCATGATATTGAAATAAATCGGGAAGAAATTTATAACAATAATATAAAAGAGGAAATAAAGATATTACATTTATCAGATTTACATTTTAATTTTGATCAGGAATACCAGGAAAAACTCTTAGAGATGATAAATAATCTCGAATATGATTTACTTCTCTTTACAGGAGATTATATTAATGATAAAGATTATTATATTAATTTAAAAGAGTTCTTAGCGGGAATTCATAATTCAAACAAAAGCTTTGCTGTATTTGGCAACCATGATCATGAATATAATATTAATAAAATAAAAGAGATATTTGAGGATAATAATATTGAAGTTCTTGACAATAAAGGGAAAAACTTAATTATAAAAGAACAAGAAATTAATCTATTGGGAGTCGATACACCTGATTTAGATAAAGATAATTATAACCAAGCTGTCTTAGAAGTTGAACTGAAGACAGGAGTCAATATCTTATTATCTCATACTTACCATATTATTGAGAAAGAAAGTTTGCAAGAAATTGATCTTGTATTAGTAGGTGATACTCACGGTGGACAGATTAATTTACCATTTATTAATAATATATTAAAAAACAATTTTGCTTTAAAATATGTTTCAGGTAAATATATTTTAAATCACCTGATATTATTAGTGAATAGAGGGATAGGCTATAGTATTTTACCTTTAAGAATAAACTGTAAACCAGAAATTAAATTAATCAGTTTGAATAATCACCATTAGATAAGTATTATTAGTTAGATTTTTCTTTCAGTTTTTTTACAAATGAATCCAAAGACTTGTTTTCCATATTTTGTAGTAATTCTATAACATAATCTGTTTCATCCGGATCTTGAGCAGCACTATAAATAATTTTTTGCATGAGATCAATTTCTATATTACTGTCTTCAATTAAACTTAAAAATTCTTCTATAATATCAATTCTTAATCTTTTAATAATAGCTCTATTTTTTAATAGTCCAATAAGTTCATAAATATTGTTATAAAAATCATCAGCTGGATAATCAACTATACCTTGATCAATATATTTATCCATATCACTTACAATAAGTTTTTTTAATATGTCTGCTTTATAGTTGTAAAGCTGTGTATTCATTTTATTAAATTGCTCCCGATAATCTATAATATCTAATATTATTCTTTTATCTTTATTGGCCAATCTATTTAGAATATAGGTTAAATCCATAGAATCTAATCCACTAAACATATCAATATATTCATATTGGGTTCTGTCATATTCTTCTAAATCATCAATTTCTTTAAATGTATCTGGATTATTCAACCATTTTAAGCCTAAAGCAACAATATGTTTACATAATCCACCATAATCATAAGGACAACTACAGTAATATTGTTCAGGGTGTCCTATATTTATTTCTACTTCATAATAGGGGAAACAACTCCCTTCTACATCGGCCATTATAGTATTATCAAGTTTTACTGGGTTATTTACCAAATTGTTTTTAAAATAATCAACCCCTCTACTAAATATTTTGGGATAAGACATTTCTTTTAATTTATCCTCAGAAAGATTCAATTACATCACCTCAATTAATATTATATATTGCTTGTTTGTTTAATTCTATTATTTTTTGTAGATTGTTAAAAATATTAAGGATAACGAAGAATGTACATAAGGGTAATATAAAATGTACAGTTTACCAATCAAATGTTTTATAAAAGTGGTGCTAAAATGATTAATAAAGAATTAACAGATATCACAAAAAAATCAGGTATAGTCCTTATTGGACGAATTTTATCTACTATATTCGGCTTTTTCTTTAGTCTACTGGCGGCTAGATTTATGGGCCCTGCTGTCTATGGAAAGATCATGTATGTATTAGTTGTTTTAACAATGCTTTCTGTTATTACAAGGCTTGGTTTAACTCAGGGATTAGTTCAATTTGTTTCAAAATTAACAGATGATAAGGAAGTTAAAAAGAGAAACAGTCTAATTACATTTGTTTTTTTAATTGTTACCACTTTTGCAATTATAATATCTTTTTTATTATATCTAAACAGTAATTTTATTGCTGTTACTCTTTTTAATAGTCAAGAACTAGCCACAGTATTTAAAATAATGAGTCCAATATTAATTATTTACTCCTTAATAGAATTAACTCCCGGTATTTTTAGAGGTTTAAAGATAGTTAAGTATCAAGTAATAGGAAGAGATCTAATACAGTCCTTATTTAGACTTATAATTGTTTTTATAATGGGGTATCTTGGCTATGAATTAGGTGGTTTAATCACTGCCTATTACATTTCAATGATTGTTTCACTTGCTTATTTAGTATATAAAGTCTATAGATTAAGGTTATTTGAAAAACTAAAAAGAGAATATCTACCAGATTATAAAGAAATATTATTGTTTTCGTTTCCATTGCTAATTTCAGGTATCTTACATTTTTCTATTGGTAAAATAGACATTTTTATGATTGGTTACTTTTTAGAAGCCCAACAGGTAGGGGTTTATACAATTGCCTTAAAGATAGGCACTCTGACTAGTTTTTTACTTTTATCTTTTAACTCAATCTTTGCTCCTACGATAACTTCTTTATATTATGATAATCAAATTATTAAATTAAAGAAACTTTATCAGGTAATTACCAAATGGATGTTAGGAATTAACTTATCAGTTTTCTTTTTGTTTATACTGTTAAGCAAAGAAATTATGAATGTTTTTGGAAGTGGGTTTGTAATTGGTTGGTTATCTTTAATTTTGATAATGGCAGGTCAGGTTATCAATGCAGGTGTGGGTTCAGCTGGACTGATTAATATCATGACAGGTTTTCCCCATTCAGAATTATATGTAAGTTTAGTTGTTTTTACTTTAAATATAGTTTTAAATTATGTATTAATTCCTATCTATGGGATAGAAGGGGCTGCTTTTGCTTCCTTAATTTCAATTGGAATCACTAATTTATTACGACTCTTTATCTTATATCGAAGACTAGAATTTTTACCATATAATAAAAACTATTTACCGGTAATAATTTCGGCTGTGATAGCATTTGTAGTTTCATATATTTTCAATTCCTTTATTGATGTCCATTATTTAATTAGAATTATTATGGTGGGAACTATATTCACAGGAATTGCAATTGGTTTAAACTTTAAATTAGGCATTGAAGAAGAGGATAGGATGATCTTAGAAAGAATTAAGAGTAAATTATTTAGATAATTTATTTATTGAAGGCCATTAAACCAGCGCCAATAACTCCAGCCTTATTACCCATAGTGGAGAAAATGAAGTCTGGTTTTTGATAGTATTTATGATTATATTGTTTAAATTCTTCTTTTATGATCTTTAACATCTTATCTTGATAAACTGAAAAACCACCACCGATAATACAGAGATCAAAATCAACTACATTTTTAAGGTTTTCCAATAGCAAAGAGAGGTCCTTAGTCATTTCTTTTAAGGTGTTGTTATAAATAAGATTATCATGAAAAATCTCTTTTTCAATGGTTTTATCATGTAATGCTTCTTTATCTATATTATCACTTTCCTTATTTAGCTTTTTCTTCAATCTTCTTTTATAGGCTCTACCTGAAATATATTGTTCTGCACAACCTTGCTTACCACAATTACAGGCAAGACCTTTAGGATAAAGTACCATATGTCCGAATTCTCCCTCAGAACCGGTATTTCCTCTCACTATTTCTCCATTGAATGCTAAAGCTCCTCCCAGACCTGTACCTATGGTTAAGAAAATAATGTTTTTATATCTTTCATTAATGGAATCATTTAACTTTAATTCAGCTAGAAGGGCTGCATTTACATCATTATCAATTAAGATGGGAAGGTTAAATTCTTTTTTTAGATTATCTGCAAGTGGATATTCAGTCCAATCTTTTAAATTATCTGTAGCATATCCAATTGTTTTTTTATCAAAGATAACTCTTCCGGCTGAAGCAATACCAATTCCAATTATGTTTTTATATCTATCTATTAATGGTTTTATATGTTTGATTAAACTCTCTTTAATTTTGTCAGGTTGATCATTATTAGTTTTTATCTTATTCATTTCTTTTATATTACCCTTTGCATCAATGACAGCTATATTAGTTTTGGTACCTCCAATATCTATTCCTACTGCTAAATCATTATTATCCATTCGACTGTTCCTCCTAATTTATTAATATAATTTGTCCAGAACAGCTTTGGCTGTCTTTTCTGTATATTCCATGGTTTGGTCTTTAATCTGTAAGGCTACACCTGTAAAAAGCATATCTAAAACATGCAGTTGTGCTATCTTAGATCTTAAAGCACCACTAGCCAGTGGTCTTTCTCTGGTTGCGGTTAATAGCTTTATATCAGCAACTTTAGTTATTGGTGATCTATTGTGTCCTGTTATACAGATTACAGTTGCTCCAGCTTCGTGTGCTATTCGACAGGAATCAACAACATCTTTAGTACTACCAGAGTGGGAAACACCAACTACAACATCTTCCTCAGAAAGAGTAGAGGCCGACATTGCTTGTAGATGGGCATCAGTATAACAGTCAACATCTTTACCTATTCTTAAAAACTTATACTTGGCATCAAAACCAGTAATACCAGATGCACCTACACCATAAAATTCTAGCTTTTCAGCTTTTACAATGGCTTCAATTGCCTTTTTTAAAGCATCAAGGTCAGTTATACTTAATGTTTCCTCAATAGCTTGTTTGTTAGTATAAGCAATTTTGTTCACTACGGTTTCTAGGTCATCATCCATTTGAATATCTTCATTAATGTTTTCAATTGGTACAACAAGATCTTGAGCTACAAATAGTTTGAATTCCTGATAGCCTTTAAATCCAACGTTTTTACAGAAACGAATTATTGTAGAATCACTAACATTTACTTTATCAGCCAGTTCACTGACCGATAAATATATAATGTTTTCGGGATTTTCCAGGACGTAATCTGCAACTTTCTTTTCAGAAGGAGGAAGTGAGGAATATTCAGACCTTATACGAGGTATTCCACCTTTATTGTTATTCATATTCATTTTTTGCACCCCAAATCTTTAAAAGATTATTGTATAATGAATTATATGTAAAAAGAAAAATAATGTCAATGGATATTGGAATAATATTCCGAAAACTTTCTTGACATCCGGAATATATTTACATATAATTAACATGAGATTTATTTCTACTTGACACTGTAGGGGGTGAATTGTAAGAAAAGTCTTTTTATTTAACTTTTTAAAAACAATAAAAGAAATTAAGGGAGGATATTATGAGTAAAAAATTAATTACTTTAACGTTATTAGTTGTTTTCTTATTTACAATGTCCAGTATTGGATTCGCACAAGAAAAACAAATTGAATTCTGGACTATGCAGTTAAAACCAACCTTTACTGATTATATTAATGGAGTAATTGAAGATTTTGAAGAGAAGAACCCTAACATCGATGTAAAATGGGTAGATGTTCCTTGGGCAGACATGGAAAAGAAGATCTTGGCTGCTACCGCTGCCAATAATGCCCCAGATGTAGCTAACCTTAATGTACCTTTCAGTATGAAATTAGCTGAACTTGATGCACTAGTCGATATGGATGCTAATTTAAGTGAAGAAGTAAAAGATAAGTATTTCCCTACAGTATGGAAAGCTAATACCTATGAAGGAGAAACACATGCAATTCCCTGGTATTTATCTACCAGTGTAACAATGTATAATGAAGCAATTTTTGAAAATGCTGGTTTAAATCCTGATAATCCACCAAAAAATTATTGGGAACTTCTTGAAATGGGTCGTACCATAAAAGAAGAAACTGGCAAGTTTATCTTTTTACCCCCCATTGCAGAAACTGGCCGGTATATGGAATACATGGTTAGAGAAGGAATCCCTCTTATGAATGATGACGGTACTGCTGCATTCAATACCGAAGATTCTGTTGAATTCTTAGAACTTTGGACTAGAATGTATGAAGAAGGATTAATTCCAGAAGAAACTGTTACCGAAGGTCACAATGCTGCAGTTGACTTCTATCAATCCGGTCAGGCTGCAATACTATTAACAGGACCTCAGTTCTTAAGCAGAATTGAAGAAAACGCTCCTGAAATCTTTAAAAGCACAAGAGTTGCACCTGAAATTTCTGGTACTGCCCAAAAAGTTGGAGTTGCTGTAATGAATATTGCAGTCTTAGAGCAGACAGAACACAAAGACGCTGCCCTTAAATTTGCAGCTCATATTACTAATAATGAAAACCAACTAGCATTTAGTAAATTAGTAAATATTCTACCATCAACTAAGAAAGCTGCCTCTGCACCATACTTTACAGATATTGATCCAAACTCTGTAAAAGATCAAGCTAAAAAAGTTAGTGCACAACAATTAGAAAGAGCAGAGAACTTAGTTCCACCTATGGAAAATCAAAGTCAGTTAAATGAAGTAATCAATCAGATGGTTCAAAATGCTCTACTTGGTAAAAAGACTCCCGAAGAAGCAGTTAACGATGCTGCTGAGCAATGGAATGACATAATGACTGAATAAATTTACAAGTAACAGGTATCGCACTTTTTTGGTGCGATACCTGTAATTTATAGGAGAGATATATTATGAAATTAAGAAAAACATATACTCCTTACCTCTTTTTAATACCAGCCTTAATTTTTATGGGTATTTTTCTTTTTTATCCAATAGTTGATGTCTTTCGTTTAAGTTTTACTAACTATAATATGATTCAAGAAGCTACTTATGTAGGTACTCAAAATTATGAAAACTTATTTAATGATCCCCTGTTTTGGAAGACATTAAAAAATTCTTTTATCTATCTTGTGGGAGTAGTTCCCCTTTTAGTTATCTTACCAATATTTATTGCTATTTTAGTAAACAGGAAGTTAAAGGGTATTAAATGGTTTAGAGCTGCTTATTACATCCCAGTTGTTACTTCCATGGTTGTTGTAGGTATTATGTGGAAGTGGCTGTATAGAGGTAATGGACTTTTAAATTATTTATTACAAACTATAGGTTTAATTAATGAGCCGGTAAGTTGGTTAACAAGTACTGATTTTGCCCTTTATTCAGTAATGGCTGTAACGATTTGGAAAGGTTTAGGCTATTATATGGTTATATATTTGGCCGGTTTACAGAGTATACCACAAAACCTTTATGAAGTAGCCCAAATTGATGGTGCCAACTGGTGGCAAAAGCATCTTCATATTACAATTCCGCTTTTAAAACCTAGCATATTATTAGTTACAATTCTATCATCAATTGCGGCCATGAAGGTATTTACAGAGGTTTATGTAATGACCAAAGGTGGTCCTATAAACAGTTCGAAGACATTGGTGTTTTATATATATGAAAAAGCTTTTGAAAACTTAAACTTAGGTTATGCCGCTGCTATGGGGTTTGTTTTATTTGTTATTATATTTATATTATCATTTATTAACTTTAAAGTACTGGGGCAGGAATAAAAATGAGGAGGGAAAAAAATGACGAATGAATTTCATGAATTTTTAAGAAAGTTATTATTATATGTATTATTAACAATAATTGCCCTAATTACAATCGGTCCCTTCTTATGGTTATTATCAACAGCTTTAAAATCAGGCGGTGAAAACATATTTTCATATCCACCCAGTCTGATTCCTAAAAACCCCACTTTAATAAACTTTAAGAAGGTTTGGAATACAGTTGCAATTGGGCGATTCTTTTTAAATAGTACTTTTGTTGCTTTAGCAACAATTGCAATTAATATATTTGTGTCAGCTCTGGCTGCTTATCCTTTAGCCCGAATGGACTTTAAGTTTAAAAATATTATCTTTTATGGAATCTTAGGTACAATGATGGTTCCTTTCCAGATCTTAATGATTTCATTATATATTATTAGTGTAAAATCTGGAATGACAGACAGTTATTCAGGTTTGATCTTGCCAGTTGCTGTTAATGCCTTTGGAATCTTTTTATTAAGACAGGCTTTTATTACGATCCCCATAGATATAGAAGAGGCTGCGATTATTGATGGCTGTAATAGTTTTCAAATCTGGTATAAGGTATTATTACCGTTAATTAAGCCTTCAATAGCAACACTGGCTATCTTTACCTTTATGATGTCCTGGAGTCGCTTTATGTGGCCGTTAATTGTAATCAGTGACCCACAGTATTATACTTTGCCGGTTGGAATATCTTACTTATCCGGACTATTTTCATCTAACTGGCGCTTAATAGCTTCAGGTTCACTGATCTCTATTATTCCAATTATTATCATATTCTTATTCCTCCAACGCTACTTTATCAAAGGAGCGATGGCAGGAGCAATAAAGGGGTAATTTAAAATGAGAAATGCTGTACAGCTAAGTGGATATGTAGAAATCAAAGATCATTTTGATGTGATTGTCATCGGAGGTGGCACAGCTGGTTCTGTAGCAGGTGCTGCTGCAGCCCGCCAGGGGGCAGATACTTTAATCATTGAAAGTGAAAATGCCCTAGGAGGAACTGCCACTTTAGGTCAGGTTACTCCTATGATGCCTGTTAAAATGGATGGTAATCCCGATAGTTCTGCTTTTAATAAAGAAATTAAACAAAGATTAATCAAAAAAGGATATGGAGCAGAGGATTCAAACGGTAATGACGGCTGGTTTAACCCCGAAATGTTAAAACACACTTTAGAAGATATAGTTATGGAATATGATGCTGACCTTATTTTAGATACGGAATTTGTGCAACCTGTGGTTGAGAAAGGTAAAATCAAATCAGTAATTGTTCATAACAAAAATGGACTATATGCCTATACAGCAGATCAATTTATTGATGCTACCGGTGAAGCACTTGTAGCATTTAGAGCGAATGCTCCTTGTAAAGCAGGGTATGAAGAAGGTAAATACCAGGCCGTTTCATTAAGATTTACAGTCGGTAATATTGATCTTAAAAAGTTTGCCCAATTTTTAAAAGAGATCGGACAGGATTATGGATTAGAGTATCCCTTAATTGAAACTGCTATGGTCTGGGGTGAAGGTTTTGCTTTAGAAGAAGTATTTCAAAAAGCTTTGGATAATGGGGATATTAAAAAAGAAGATGGAAAGTACTTTCAGGCTTTTACTATCCCTGGAATGCCGAAAGCAATGTACTTTAACTGTCCTGAGATTCCAGGTCATATTAACAGTAATGACCAAAGTGAATTAACCTATGCTACTTTAAAAGGACGCCAAATGATAAAAAGACAGTTTAACTTTTTTAAAAATTACTTCCCCGGTTTTGAAGAAAGCTATATCGCCTCAGAAGCTTCAATAATTGGTTTAAGAGAGAGCAGAAGGATTATAGGGGAATACATCTTAGATGATGAAGACTATAAAAAGAGGCGCAAATTTGAAGACGCTGTGGCTAGTTCTGCCTATCCCATTGATGTACATGGAGATGAGCTTAAATTAGAACACTTAAAAGAAGGGGAATATTACCAAATTCCTTATCGATCTCTAATCCCGAAAGAAATAGATAATCTCTTAGTTACCGGTAAATCAATATCTTCCACCTTTAATGTTCAAGCAGCAGTCCGCATCCAACCAATTTGTCGTGCAACAGGAGAAGCGGCCGGTATTGCCGCTGCAAAGGCTGTTATAGAAGATAAAATGGTTAGAGAAATTGATGGTAAAGCAGTAAAACAAATTATGTTAAACTGGGGAGCAGATATTTAATTAAAGAAGGTGTTATTTAATGTCAGATAAAATTATGTATATTCCTTTAGATGAAAGACCCTGTAACTATCAATATCCTGAAATGATATATGATATAGCAGAAGATAAACTTATCCAACCACCTTTAAAATTACTTGGTAATAAGAAACAGCCAGCTGATGTAGACAAGCTACATAACTGGATTATAAATAATATTCAAGATGTCTCATATCTGGTGTTATCTATTGATATGTTAGTCTATGGAGGAATTTTACCTTCCCGTATCCATCAACTAGATTTAGAAAAAATGTTTGAAAGATTATCTTTAGTAAAAGAAATTAAAAGTAAGAATCCTGATTTAAAGATTTTTGCCTTTAATTTGATAACAAGAGTTCCATCTTATAATAGTTCTGATGAAGAACCTGAATATTATGAAGAATATGGTGCCCGGATATTTAAGTATGGATATTTGCAGGACCTTATCAATCAAAATTTAGCAGAGAAAAAACAAAGAGAAGAATTTGAACAGATTCAAAAAGAAATTCCTAATGATATAATAAGCGATTATTTAAATCGCCGTGATAAAAACCACAATCTCAATACAAAGGTTATTGATTATGTAAAAGATGACCTAATAGATTTTTTGGTTTTTCCAATGGATGATAATTCGGAATATGGTTTTTCTTCTATGGAAAGAACTAAAATAATAAATAAAATTAAAGATAAAGAACTCCTTAATCAAATATATTCTTATCCTGGAGCTGATGAAGTTGGTTCAATTTTAACTGCTCGTGCTTTCTTGGATAAAAGAAACTTTAAGCCTCAAGTATTTGTTAATTATTCAGCTGAAAGAGGTAAAACAATTACTCCCTATTTAGAAGACCGACCATTAGAACAAACAGTTCAATATCAAATTCTGGCAGCTAATGGAGTAGTTGTTGATACCCCACAGGAAGCAGATTATATTTTAATGGTTAATACTCCAACTGATGGAACTATGAATTCAATTGAAGGTTGGGAATCTATCTTAAACAAAGAGGATATTATTGATCCCAGCCGTAATTTACACAGTTTTGTTGAATCTATCAAATATTATCTTAAAAATATTAAGATAGTCTCTGTAGCAGATGTTGCTGTTCTAAATGGTTCGGATGAATTTTTAATGCAGTTACTTAAAGCAAATAATTTATTAGAAAAGTTAACCTCATATGGAGGCTGGAATACAGCAGCTAACAGTATCGGTACAACTGTAGCTCATTCTCATATAATGAGTTATTTTAAAAACAAAGATGACTTAAGTAAGAAAAGAATTGAAATTTCAAATAAATTTCTGTTTTTAAAGTATTTAGAGGACTGGGGATATCAGCACAAGATTAGGGCTGATTTAACACAAAATTTAGATGACTATGGTTTAAATTACTTTAATCTTAAAGACAAAGAAGCCATGATTTCCAACCAGGTTAAAAAAAGATTGGTTAATTTCCAAAAAGAATACCTAAGTTCTTTTAACTATAACTTCAGTGTTGAGATGCCCTGGAATCGCATGTTTGAAGTTAAAATTGAAATAGATAAATAATGTTAAATGGAGGTACTTAATCTCAGATGAAGAAATTAAAACAAAACTCCTTAATTGTATCCTGTCAGGCTTTATCTGATGAACCTTTACATGGTTCTCAAATAATGGCTAAAATGGCTAAAGCAGCCAAAATCGGTGGTGCCTCAGGCATCAGAGCTAATTCACCTACTGATATTAAAGCAATTAAAGACAAAGTTGAACTACCCCTAATTGGCCTTTGGAAAAATGAACTTACTGATTATAATGTATATATAACCCCAAGATATAAAGAGGTAGAAGCTGTATTAAAAGCCGGGGCTGACTATGTTGCAATTGATTGTACAGATCGTAAACGTCCGGAACCTCTCAAAGATATTTTTGATAAAATAAACAAAAATTATCCTGAGCGTGGTATAATAGCTGATATCTCGTCCATCAAAGATCTTCCTTTAATGGAAGAATTAAAACCTGATTATATCTCTACTACCTTATCAGGTTATACTAATAATACAAAAGACAGAAAACGCCCTGATATTGAATTAGTAAAAGAATTAAGTAATCTGACTGAAATTCCCATTTTAGCAGAGGGAAATTATAAGAACGGTCAGCAGGCAAAAATAGCACTTGAGGCAGGTGCATATGCAGTAGTAATAGGAGCAGCTATCACACGACCTCAGGTAATAACCAAACGAATAATTGAAGATATGCAATAATTTAAGATAAGAGGAATGGTTATTATGGAAAACTTTTTAGAAAAGATAAAAGAAAGTATACAAACTAAAATAAATGAAATTGAGAATTGGCAGAAAAGAGAAGCCCGCTATATAGATGCAGACAACTATCAATACAAAGAAAAGTGGCAGGATTTTAAACTCGGTCAAAACTGGTCGGAAGAGGAAGAGATTACAACCTTTTTTAAAACCAAAATTACTTTACCAGATAGTATAAAAGAAAATGAAAAATTAGTTTTGCATATAGAAACTGGTGGTGAAGCTGCTTTATATCTTAATAATGAACTAATACAGGGTTTAGACCGTAACCATGCCTATGTTACTTTAAATAATAAAGAATATTTGGGAAAAGAAGTAGAACTTTTTATTGAAGCAGCCCTGGATAGAATTAATAAAATTTATGTGCCAGATCCTAACTATGAACATAAATTATCTACAGCTGAACTTATTGTGATAAATAAAAAAGCGGAAGACTTTTATTATAACATTATATCTTTAATTGAATTGATTAACACCTTAAATGATAGAGAACAAAAAGCTAAAGCAACTGAAATGAAAAATATTTTTGAACAGATCAAAAATCAATACTATATTCAAGCCGGTACTCAAATTGACTATGAATACTTAAATAAGAAGTTTGAGTCTTTAATTGAAGAGGTTGATTTTGATACTTCCTATAAAATTGCCTGTTTCGGCCATGCCCATATTGATGTGGCCTGGCTTTGGCAGTTTAAAGAAACTATCCGCAAATCTGCTCGTAGTTTTTCTACTGCTGTTAATTTAATGGATGAATATCCTGCTTTTAAATTTATCCAATCCCAACCACAACTTTACTGGTATATCAAAGAATACTACCCAAAACTTTATGAAAAAATGAAGAAAAAGATAGAGACAAACGACTGGCAGCCTGAAGGTGGTATGTGGGTAGAATCAGATACAAATTTACTAAGTGGTGAGTCATTAGTAAGACAGTTTCTATATGGTAAAAAGTTTTTAAAAGAAGAATTTGATTATGATTCAAAGGTTTGTTGGTTACCAGATGTTTTTGGTTACACCGCATCATTACCACAAATTATGAAAAGATCAGAAGTGGAATACTTTATGACTTCGAAAATATCCTGGAATGATACCAATGAATTTCCTTATTCTATTTTTCATTGGGAAG
>CAZXRH010000023.1:12060-21586 GCA_964642575.1 uncultured Halanaerobiales bacterium | reverse complement strand
GATATTGGTCCTGGGGCCGGAAAACACGGTGGTAATATTGTGGTCCAAGGTGACTTAGATAAGGTAACTAGCTGTGATAAGTCGCTGACCGGTAAGTACCTCAAGGGAGAAGAAAAGATTCCTATTCCGGATGAAAGATATGAACCAAATGGTAAGTTTTTAGAAATCAAAGGTGCCAAACAGTTTAACCTAAAAGATATTGATGTAGAAATACCTTTAGGAACCTTTACCTGTATTACAGGGGTTTCCGGTTCCGGTAAATCTACTTTAATTAACTATACTTTAAAAAGAAGACTGATGCAGCACTTTTATGATTCAACTGAACATCCCGGCAAACATGATGAGGTGAAAGGCTTAGATCATTTAGATAAAGTCATTAATATCGATCAGTCTCCGATTGGGCGGACTCCCCGTTCTAATCCGGCCACCTATACCAAGGTCTTTGACTATATCAGAGATCTTTTTGCTGAAACACCGGAAGCACGCCGCCGCGGCTATGACAAAGGACGTTTTAGTTTTAATGTAAAAGGTGGACGCTGTGAAGCCTGTAAAGGCCAGGGTAAAAACAAGATCGAGATGCACTTTCTGGCTGATGTATATGTAACCTGTGATGTTTGTGGAGGTAAAAGATATAATAAAGAAACTTTAGAAATTAAGTATAAAGGTAAAACAATTGCTGATGTATTAGATATGACAGTGGAAGAAGCCTTAAATTTCTTTGATAAGATACCGGCTTTGAAACGCAGACTGCAGACCCTTTATGATGTAGGTTTAGGCTATATTAAACTGGGTCAACCTGCTACAACCCTTTCTGGGGGAGAGGCTCAGCGAGTTAAGATCTCAGAAGAACTGGGTAAAAGAAGTACTGGCCGCACTCTATATATGCTTGATGAACCAACAACCGGCCTTCATTTCGATGATGTTAAAAAGCTCTTACAGGTCTTACACAGGCTGCGGGAAGGTGGAAATACCGTCATCGTTATTGAACACAACCTGGATGTAATTAAGTCAGCCGACTATATTATCGACCTTGGTCCAGAAGGGGGAGACAATGGTGGTGAAGTATTAGCCACTGGTTCACCCGAAGAAGTAGCTCAAGCTGACAATTCCTATACAGGCAAGTTTTTAAAGGAAATCTTAAAATAACTGGTGATTTACGATGAGTAAATATATTGAAGAACAGTTAAAACAAATACCAGATAAACCAGGGGTCTATCTTATGAAAGATGACTCCGGTGAAGTCATTTATGTAGGAAAGGCCCGTTCTTTAAGAAAACGGGTCCGTTCCTATTTCCGCAAAGGAAATCACAGCTATAAGACCTCTATTATGGTTGATTCCATTACAGACTTTGACTATATAGTAACAGATACAGAAATGGAATCATATATTTTAGAAGCTAACTTAATCAAAAAGTACCATCCTAAGTACAATATCCGATTAAAAGATGATAAGACTTATCCCTTTATTAAAATAACTACTTATGAAGATTTTCCCCGGATAAAAAAGACCCGGGTAGTTAAAAATGATGGCAGTAAATACTTTGGTCCTTTTGCAGATGTGGATGCAATATATAAAACGATCAATATCTTAAAGGATCTCTTTAAGTTAAGAAGCTGTAATTATGATATCAGTGAAGAAAAGCAGTTAGAACGTCCCTGTTTAAACTACTATATTGATAAATGTAATGCTCCCTGTGTGGGTAAGATTAGTAAAGAAGAGTACCATGAACAGATCGATCAGGTTATTATGTTCCTTTCAGGTAGACAGAAAACTCTTATCAAAAAGATAGAAGCCAAAATGCAAAAAGCAGCAGATGAACAAAACTTTGAAAAAGCAGCCCGTTATCGGGATGCGATGGAAGCTGTTGAAGAGATTTCCCGTCAACAGAAGGTTATGTCAGAAGATGATAAGGACCGTGATATTATTGCTATCACCGAAGATGGAGCCTACTGTGTCCAACTGCTTTTAGTTAAAAATGGTAAACTAATCGGTCAGGAACACTTTATCCTACAGGTACCAGAGGGAGAAGATCAAAGTGAAGTAATGTCTTCTTTTCTCCAGCAGTATTATGAACAAGCACCCCAGCTGCCTGATGAAATCCTTCTTAACACCGAGATCAACAACAGAGAAATACTGGCTGATAGATTAAAACAGTTAAAAGGGAAAAAGGTAAATATTAAAAAACCAGAAAGAGGTAACAAAAAACGTTTAATAGAAATGGCTTTAAAAAATGCCAAACAGAACTTAAAAAAAGAAAGTATTAAAAGAAAGTATGAGGAAAAAAGAACGGTTAAGGCAGTAGAGAAGTTAGCTGAATACCTTGACTTAGATACTGATCCTGCTCATATTGAAGGCTTTGATATCTCCAATATTCAGGGGACAGACCCGGTTGCTTCTTTGGTTGTATTTAAAGAAGGTAGGGCTTCTAAAAGCGACTACCGTCGTTTTAAAATTAGACATAAAGAAGGCCCAGATGACTTTGCAATGATGAAAGAAGTTGTTCACCGTAGATACCGACGCCTCTTAAATGAAGACCGGAAACTACCTGACCTGATATTAATCGATGGTGGTAAAGGACAGTTAAATGCAGCTCTTAAGGCATTAGAAGAACTGGGCATTACCGAGATCCAAATTCTCGGATTGGCCAAAAGAGAAGAAGAGGTATTTATCCCGGATAGGGAAGAACCAATAATCATACCGAAAAATTCAGATGCTCTCCACTTACTACAGAGAGTCAGAGATGAGGCACACCGGTTTGCTGTTAACTACCACCGTAAGTTACGGTCACGCCGGATTACACACAGTATGTTAGAGCGCATACCAGGTATTGGTCCCAAAAAACGTAAAGCATTACTTAAACATTTCGGTTCACTGGCTAAAATCCGTCTGGCAGACCAATCAGAATTAAAAGAAGTTGATGGTATCAGTGATAATCTGGCAGAGGTAATTAGTGATTATTTAGAAAAAAATACGAGAAGTATGTAAAAACCCTGTTTCACCTATTGACAAACAGGGTTTTTTAAGTTATCATTAATGTGAAATTAATCACATAACAAGGGGAGAAAATTATGATAGAGGTTAAAATATGTGTAGGAAGTAGCTGTCACTTAAAGGGAGCACCAGCAGTTGTAGAAGAGTTCAAACGCATTATTGAAGAAAAAAACCTAAAAGATAAAATAAATCTGAAAGCGAGTTTTTGCCAGAATAACTGTACTCAGGGTGTAAATATTACTGTAGACAATGAAAAGATTGCTGATGTGGATGCTGAGGATGTTGAAAATATTATTAATAAAAAAATTTTAGGAGAGATTGTGAATGAAAGTACTTGATGTTGTAAAAACCAGCTGTCAGGACTGTCACCGCTGTTTAAGAAGTTGTGAGGTAGGGGCAATTGGTTTTGATGAACAAGCCTGGATCATTGAAGATAAATGTATCTATTGTGGAACCTGTGTAAATGTATGTCCCCAGGATTCAAAAAAACCATATAATATGAAAGATAAGCTCTTAGAATATATAAATAGTGATGAAAAGGTAATCGTTAGTTTAGCTCCATCTTACCTGACTGCCTATGAGGAAATTGAGTGGGATAATATCATAGGAACTTTAAGGGAGATGGGTGTTGATATAATTACCGAGACCGCACAAGCAGCTGAAATCGTGGCTGATAATTTTAACCAGATGATAAAACAGAGAGATAAAACCCTGATTTCAAGCTGTTGTCCCTCAATTATAAATTTAGTAGAAAAACACTTTCCAGAGATGAGAGATTACTTAGCAGATATTATGTCACCGATGAACCTACATGCTTCTCTTTTAAAAGAAAAATATGGCCAGGAGAGTAAAGTAGTCTTTTTGGGACCCTGTATTGCTAAGCTAGATGAAATTGATAATGACCGAACTGATTCTAAGGTAGATGCAGTAATTACCTTTTATCAGTTTAAAGAGTTATGTGATGAACAAGATATAGATTTAAAAAAGTACTCTGATAATAAATTGGAAGAAGGGTGTGGCCGGATTACCGGTACTTATCCTTTAGAAGATGGAGCCTTAAGAGCTTCTGATTTACTAGCTGATTTTAATAAAAATGAAGTAATTTCCAGTAATGGAGTTAGAAATTCAAAACAGATTTTAAATGATTTAAAAGAAGGTAAGATCAACCCCCGCTTTATTGAACTTATGGCCTGTGAAGGGGGCTGTATCAATGGACCCGGTATGAAAAATTATGAAAGTACGGTAAGCAAGGAGATTAAAGTTAATCGCTATGCTGAACAAAAGGAAACCGAATTTAATTCTGAATCACTTTTAAAATATCTGGATAAGATAGATTATAAGAGGAACTATAAAAATCGTAAACAGGACTATGAAGAACCAACTGAAGCAGAAATAAGGGATATCTTAAAAGATATTGGTAAAGAAAGCCCTGCTGATGAAACTAACTGTGGAGGTTGTGGTTATGAAACCTGTCGAGAAAAAGCGATTGCAGTTTATCAGGGACTGGCGCAAAAAAAGATGTGTATACCATATATGAAGTCAAAAGCAGAATCATTATCTCATATAATAGTTGAATCCTCACATAATGCAATCATTGTAGTAGATAAAGAAATGGTAATTCAGGAGTTTAATCCGGTTGCTAATCAAATGTTTGGCAAAACGAAAAAGGCAGAAAGCGGTAAAAAGCTGGCTGAATATATAGATCCTAAATTATTTGAAAAGGTCTGGCAGACCAAACAATCAATTGTCCATAAGAAGGTAGAATACGATGAGTATGAACTAATTACTGAACAGACCATCTTTCCCATTGAAGAATATGGGGTAATTGTTGGTATCTTTTCAGATATAACAGAAAGAGAAAAACAAAAAAAGAGGGTTCAGGAGATGAAAGAACTGGCTGCTGAAAAGGCAGAAGACGTAGTTCATCAGCAGATGCAGATTGTCCAGGAAATTGCTGGACTGTTGGGAGAAACTACGGTTGAAACAAAGTCAGCCCTCCATGAATTAACTCAACTAATGCAGGAGGAGAAGTAATGGGAATTGTAATCGATGAATTTTACCAGAGTGTTCCCAAACATAACCAGGAGGTCTGTGGAGATAATGTTGAGATTATAAAAAGTGATGAAGAAACAATTGTCGTACTTTCTGATGGACTGGGTAGTGGGATTAAAGCCAATATCCTATCAACTTTAACTTCTAAAATAGCAGTAGGTTTAATCGACAAAAAACTACCCTTGATAGAAATTATTGAAACCTTGCTGGCTACTCTTCCGATTTGTGAAGTTAGGGAAATTGCCTATTCAACTCTGGCGGTCCTAAAGCTAAATCAAAATGGCAAAGCCCAAATTATCGAGATTGATACTCCTTCCATTTTCTTGGCTAGAAATGGCAAAGTGCAAAAAATAGAAATGCAAGAACAAGAAATGAGAGGAAAGACTGTTCGCGAGGCTGAAATTAAATTAGAACAAAATGACAAACTGTTTATGGTCAGTGATGGAGTAACCCATGCTGGTATCGGAGCCCTTTTAGACTTCGGGCTGGGCTGGGAAGGTTTTGCCCGTCATATTGACGATGTACTGGACCGCTTTTGTAACCTAAAAGATATTATTGAAAAACTCGTTGAGATCTGTCTGGCATATTATCTAATGGAACCCGGTGATGATTTTACGGTTTTAGGACTTGGGTTTAGAGAAGAAAGGAAACTAACTATGTTAAGTGGTCCCCCTCAGGACCCTAAAAAGGATGAAGAAGTTATCTTTGAACTTTTAGAGGGGCCAGGCCGTAAGGTGGTAAGTGGAGGTACTACTGCCTCTATTGTAGCCCGTGAGCTGAATCAAAAGGTAGAGTCCACCTTTGAATACTATGATAAAAAAGTACCCCCCATCATGAAGATTAAAGGAATGGACTTAGTAACAGAAGGACTGTTAACCCTTAATAAAACGGCCGATTATTTAGATAAACATAAACAGGGTCAACTTTATCCAAAAGGTAAGGATGGAGCCTCTAAGTTACTTAGAATGCTTCTGTCCAGTGATTATATAAAAATGATCGTAGGTAGGGCGATGAATGAATCACATCAAAGCTTAAACCTGCCCCTTGAACTGGGGATTAGAACACAGGTTATGAATAGAATTGCTAAAAGTTTAAAAAAGCTCAATAAAGAAGTAGAAATAGTCTGGTATTAAATTAGGAGGTATGAGTAATGGATAAAATAAAAGTTGAAATCTGTTTGGGGACTCCCTGCTATTTAATGGGAGCAAGAGAGTTAATAGATGATATGAAGAGTTTAAGAGAAGAACATCCCGATAAAATTAAATTAAAGACTCTGCACTGTATTGAAGATAGATGTGACAAAGCTCCGATAGTAAAAGTGGATGGACAGATTTATGAAGAAATGAACCCCGACAAATTAAGAAAATTAGTATTAGACAAGATATAATAAGTAATGAAAAGGAGGATTTCTAATGACAGCCAATACAGTATCTGAAATAGTAAAAATCAAAAGAAAGATATATATAGAGCTGGCACGTGAGGTTTTAAATAATACAATTGAAGAAAAGATAAAAAAGATACCCTATAAAATAGCCCAAGAAGAAGATGAAAGATATCGGTGTTGTGTACATAAAGAACGGGCTATTATTGATGAAAGAATTAAACTTGCCTTGGGATTTGATCCCCAACTACACAAAGAAGAAAGTCCTACCGATCTATTAAAAAAGCGGGGTGAAGAGGACTGCTGTGCCAATGTTGTCAATGTAATTGAATTAGCCTGTGACAGCTGTCCTATTGATAAATATAAGGTAACCGATTCCTGCCGGAACTGTGTAGCACATAAATGTGTCAATGTTTGTCCGGTTGATGCAATTGTTACCATTCAAAACAAGGCATTTATCGACCAAAAGAAATGTATTGAGTGTGGCCGCTGCCAGGAGGTCTGTCCTTATGGAGCTATCCATGAAAATATTAGGCCCTGTGTAAGAGCCTGTAGTGTTGATGCGTTAAGTTCAAACAGTGACCGTAAGGCTGTAATAGATTATGATAAATGTGTAGACTGTGGTAGCTGTATCCAGGCTTGTCCCTTTGGTGCAATTAGTGACAGTACTGAAATAGTTAAGGTTACTCGTTCCTTAAAGGAGGAAGATGAAAAATTAACTGCCCTTTTAGCCCCCTCATTTGTAGGACAGTTTGGAGCCAAAATTGATCCGGCTAAAATCAAGAGTGCCTTAAAACATATAGGTTTTTCTGAAGTAAGAGAAGTAGGAATGGGAGCAGATTGGACAGCTGCAGAAGAGAGTGTGGAACTCAAAGAAGCCTTATCAGAAGATGAATTTTTACTAAGTTCCTGTTGTCCCTCTTTTAAAAGATTAATCTTAAATGAATATCCAGATTTAGCCTTAAATGTTTCAAATACATTTTCTCCCATGGTTAAAACCGCTCAGGCAGTTAAAAGAGATAGTGGTAATAAAACTGTATTTGTTGGTCCCTGTATAGCCAAAAAGGCGGAAGCATGTGGATATAAATCGGTTGATCATGTGCTTACCTTTGAGGAACTACTCTGTATCATGGTGGCCTCTGATATGAATTTAGCCAACTATGAAAAAGAGGAAGAGTTAAATGATGCAACCCGACAAGGTCGACAGTTTGCCTTTAGTGGTGGACTCAGCCAGGTAATGCAGGAGATGACCGATTTTGAAATAGAAACCGTAAAAGGTAGTGGACTTGATCAATGTATTGAGCTTTTAGATAAACTGATAGACGGCAAACAAACATTTGACTTTATGGAAGGCATGGCTTGTTCTGGTGGATGTGCAGGTGGACCTGCAGTCCTTAATAAACCTCAGGTAACGAAGAAATTAGTTCAACTCTTTGCAGATGAAGCAGAACAGAAAAAGGCTGAGTATAATGAGTTTACAGCTTGAAAAAGTTGAAAAAATTGACAAACTAATATTTTTAGAATTTAATGCGGTAAATATTCTAATTTATTGTAATAATAAAGAAGGAATAGTGCCCATATTTAAAGAATTAAATAAACTGGCTGAGAAAGAGGTCCAGTTCAATAAAATTTTAGAAATTTTAGATGACCATGCCGTCAATAAAGTAGTCTTAAATAAAAGGGACATTGAAGTCATGAAGCTCAATTCACAGAGTAGTTTAGACTTTGATCAACTCATTGCAGACAAACAAAAAGCATTAAAATATATATTTGTATCAGCCTGATACTTTTGACAATTAACATTACTATATATATAATTACTTTAAAAGTAATAATTCTTAATAATATACATATTCAAGGAGGTGAAGTTTAGATATGGCATATGTTATCTCAGATGATTGTATTATGTGTGGTGCTTGTGAACCAGAGTGCCCTGTAGATGCTATTAGTGAAGGTGATACTCAATATGTAATTGATGAGGACCTCTGTATTGATTGTGGTGCTTGTGCTGAAGTGTGTCCTGTTGACGCAATCAGTCCTGCGTAAAACATAGAAATTTTATATAATTATATAAAAACACCGGAGTTTAAAAGCTCCGGTTTTAATTTTAACTTAAATTAAATATAATTTGATAATTTTAAATCACATTTAATATTTTAAATATTTTAAGCAGGATTTAAGGTATACATAGAGAATACATATATTGGAGTAAAGTAACTTTATATAAATAACGAAGGGGTTGATATTTTGAGTTCTCTAAAGGAAGTAGATCCAAAAGTTGCAGAATTTATTGAATTAGAAGAAGAAAGACAGGCCAAACATATTGAGTTAATTGCCTCCGAAAATTTTGTTAGTGACGCAGTATTAGAAGCAGCCGGATCAAAGTTGACCAATAAATATGCGGAAGGATACCCACATAAAAGATATTATGGTGGATGTGAAGAGGTAGATAAAGTTGAAGACCTAGCTATTGAAAGAGCTAAAGAAATCTTTGGTGCTGAACATGCAAATGTACAGCCCCACTCCGGTTCACAGGCTAACCAGGCTGTATATTTCGCTAAAGTACCAATTGGAGAGACCATTTTAGCGATGGACTTAACACACGGTGGACACTTAACTCACGGAAATCCCGTTAACATGTCCGGTAAATATTTTAACTTTGTTCATTATGGTGTGACCAAAGAGGAAGAAATTATTGACTATGACCAGGTTGAAAGACTGGCTAAAAAACATAAACCAAAATTAATTGTAGCAGGAGCAAGTGCTTATCCAAGAGTCATTAACTTCAAAAGATTTAAACAGATTGCTGATGAAGTAGGTGCTCTCTTTATGGTAGATATGGCACATATTGCGGGTCTGGTTGCAGCTGGTTACCATCCGAATCCAGTTGAACATGCTGACATTGTTACAACTACTACTCATAAAACATTAAGAGGAACCAGAGGTGGATTAATTCTTTGTAAGGAAGAACACGCTAAAGATATTGACAAGGCAATTTTTCCTGGTATTCAGGGTGGACCTTTAATGCATATTATAGCCGCTAAAGCGGTAGGTTTTAAAGAAGCAATGACCGATGAATTCAAAGAATATCAAAAACAAAT
>CAZXRH010000023.1:0-11960 GCA_964642575.1 uncultured Halanaerobiales bacterium | reverse complement strand
CCCGCTGTTACAACAAGAGGTATGGAAGAAAAAGAGATGGAACTTATTGGTGAATACATCTTTGAATGCTTAAAAAATATTGATGATGAAGATAAATTAAAAGAACTACAGCAGAAAGTATACAAACTATCAGCTGAATTTTCTGACTAAAATGTTGAAAAATTTATTGATATGAATTAAAATTATATTAGGTATGAATATATTATATTGAGGGGGATTTCCCCTCAATATCTTTATATAATAAAAAAATAGTTAGGATGTAGTTATCTTGTATAAATTAATAGTGATAGATTTGGATAATACACTTTTAAATAATGAGCATCAAATCAGCAAACTCAATCGTGATGTAATTAAAAAAGTCCAAGCAAAAGGAATTGAAGTCATGATTGCAACCGGCCGGATGTATGTCTCAGCCCAACCTTATATAAATGAGTTGTCCTTAAAAACTGAAGCTATTGTATATAATGGTGCCATGGTGAAAGACATTAGTTCGGGAAAGGTGAAATACCATAGACCAATTGACAAAAGCACTGCTCGAATAATTATGGAAGATTTAAAAAGAGAAGGTCTTCATATTAACCTCTATCAAGATGACAAACTTTATGTAGATCAGGATAATGAGTATAAAAAACGTTATGAAGAGGTATCCGGTGTAAAAGCTAAA
Source organism: uncultured Halanaerobiales bacterium (assembly GCA_964642575.1). GTDB lineage: Bacteria > Bacillota > Halanaerobiia > Halanaerobiales > M55B127 > M55B127. The sequence goes on along the minus strand of CAZXRH010000023.1, from coordinate 11,296 downwards.
ATTGTAGACAATTTAGTTGAACTGGACTTTGATGATCCTACCAAATTATTAATAATTGAAGACGACTCAAATAAACACAAGTATTACCAAAAATACTTAAGAGAAAAATATGGAAACAAAATTGATGTGACAGAATCAAATGAGTACTTCATTGAAGTAGGAGCTAAAGATGTGAATAAAGGCAAAACCCTCCAGCAGATAAGCCAGGCAAAAGGTATAACAAAAGAGGAAGTTATGGCTATTGGTGACAGTTTCAACGACATAGAAATGTTAAAGTATGCAGGTACAGCTATTGCAATGCAAAATGCCGCTGAAGCAGTCAAACAAACTGCAGATATAATAGCCCCCCACCATGAAGAAGACGGGGTTGCAAAGATACTTGATAAGCTAGTCTTAAGTTGAATAACCTCAGTAAAAATGTTAACATTAAAATAGAGGATAATAAAACTGACTAGTCAGTTTTATGAGATATTTCCAGGGAGGGATTAAGATGTCTACTTTCAATTTTGCAAAAAAATTTGCTGCGGAAAAGGTAGTTCAAAAAGCTCTTGATTATATTGAAAAAGATCCGGAAGCAAACTTTCCTAAGATCCTTAATTTAGCAGAAAAATTATCCAATACTAAAAACCAGGACAGACAGATTGAAGTCATCAGAAAAAATTACGAGAAAAATCCCGTAATAAAGAAATTTTTGCATAAGCTAGATGATATAGCCCCCAGCTATAAAGAAGGACTCCTTATCAACTTTTTTGTTAACTCTGCCCTGCTAGGTATACCCTATCAGTACAAGATGGCAGATAAGTTAGGTTTCGGGGTTCCCTGGGCAATTCTAATGGATCCCACCAGTGCCTGTAATTTAAATTGTGAAGGCTGCTGGGCAGGTAAATATGAAAAAGGGGATACTTTAGAATTTGAGACTATGGACCGTATTATCAATGAGGCAAAAGAATTGGGGATTTATTTCATAATTTTTTCCGGTGGTGAACCGACCGTTTATCCCCGCCTGATGGAGCTTGTAGAAAAGCATCCTGATGTTGGTTTTATGATGTATACAAATGGAACATTAATTGATGATGAGATGGCTGATAAAATGCTGGAGTTAGGTAATATTACTCCTGCAATTAGTATGGAAGGATACAAAGAACATACCGATGCCCGGCGTGGTGAAGGTGTTTATGATAAGATTATGGCTACCATGGACCGTCTGCGTGAACGTGGAATTGTATTTGGTGTCAGCCTAACTGCTACTCGTGACAATGTAGATGAACTATTTAAAGGGGAAGAATTTTATGATTTCCTAATTGAAAAAGGAGCTACATATGGCTGGCTTTTCCATTATATGCCGATCGGTAAAGATCCGAACTTAGATTTAATGTTGACTCCTAAGCAGCGTGCTTATCTGGCTGAAAGAGTCAATGAATTGAGATCAAATAAACCTCTTTTCTTAATTGATTTCTGGAATGATGGTACTTATGCTGGTGGCTGTATTGCTGGTGGCAGAAGGTACTTTCACATAAATGCCAAAGGGGATGTGGAACCCTGTGCATTTGTCCACTTTGCAACTGATAATATTAAAGAAAAATCACTGAAAGAAGTACTCGATAATCCACTCTTTAGAGAGTATCAAAAGAGGCAGCCCTTTAATGATAATTCATTAAGGCCTTGTCCGATTATTGATAACAATCCGGCCTTAAGGGAGATTGTCAAAGAGTCTGGTGCTAAACCAACTCATGATGGTGCAGAAAATGTAGTTTCTCCTGAAGTGGGTGAAAAGTTAGAAGAACTGGCAGATCGCTGGGAAAAAGTTTCACGCCCTATTCACGAACGGAGAGTTAATAAGGATGATTAAATATTTAAGATAAATTATTGTAATAAAGGCCCCTTTCAAGGGGCTTTTCCTATTCTTTACATTAAAATTCATTAGTGATATAATAAATTTGAATTTTTACAAATCAGGGGGACTTATAGTGAAAATATGGCAGGTATTAAAAAATTCTACTTCACAAACTTATGATAAATTATTTAAATTTGCAATTCTTAACATTATTTGGTTTTTGCTTTCTACCCTGGTAGTTTTTATTGGTTATTCGGGTCTAATTATTCAATTCTACTACCTTTTAGTGGTACCTATTATATTTTTGGGACCTTTGTTTATGGCTGGTTTAATGAATGGAATCAGTTATATTCAATACAATGATTTTGAAATAAAAAAATACTTTTTTTACATAAAAGAAAATTTCAAGAGAGGCCTTTTAGGTTTTCTCTTAACTTTTTTTGTCTATGCTCTTTTGATTATTGACCTCGTTTTCTTTTTGAGAAAGGGTACAAACAGCCTCTTTATGCTCGTATTGGCTGTTTTAGTTCTATATATCCTAATCTTTTTCTCAATGATGCAGTGTTACTTCTGGGGATTTTTAGCTCTGGATAGAGATAAGAAGATCAGGCATGTCCTGAAAAATTCATTTTTAGTAACTATTGATAATGTAGTATTTTCTTTTCTTTGGTTTTTAATAGTATTTATAATTGCGGTCATCTTGATTGTAACTGGTTTTGGGATGGCTGTCCTTTTAATGAACTTCTTAACATTAATGATGTTAAACGGCACAATCGCTGTTTCCTCTGAGTATGATAAACTCGATATAGAGGGGCTGAATTTAGATGAGTAATGACTACTATATAGGAATTGATATTGGTGGAACTAAAGTCTTATCAGCTTTAGCAGATAGTGAAGGAAAGATAATAAGTAAAGCACAAAACCCGACTGAAGCAGATAAGGGAGAAGACATAATTATAGATAATATTAAAGACAGTATTGAACGAGTTATCGCCAACAGCCAAATTGGTAAAGAAAGTGTTAAAAGAATTGGAGTGGGCAGTCCGGGCCCTTTAGACCTCAACGAAGGTAAGATTATTGAAAACTCAAACCTGGCCTGGACAAATGTTCCGATTGTAGATATTTTAGAGGATATTACAGGTTTAGATGTTATCCTAGAAAATGATGCTAATGCCGCCGCTTTGGGTGAGAACCAGTTTGGAGCTGGACAGAAGGCTTCTGATATGGTTTATATCACGATCAGTACTGGTATCGGAGGCGGTATAATAATCGATAGAAAAATCTTTCATGGTGGAAAAGGAAATGCGGGAGAAGTAGGACACATGACCTTAATCCCCGATAGTGACTATCAGTGTGGATGTGGAAATTACGGTTGTTTTGAAGCAGTAGCTTCTGGTACTGCAATTGCTAGGCGGGGCCGAGAAGTACTGCAGGAAAAACCAAACAGCCTAATTTATGAATATAGTGAAGGTAATCCAGATCTAGTTGATGCACCTTTAATAGCTGCTGCCGCCCGAAAAGGAGATCGTGAAGCACTTCATATCTTTAAGCTGACCGGCCGTCTTTTGGGAATAGGTATTGCTAATGTATTAAATCTCTTTGATCCAGAAATTATAGTTTTAGGTGGAGGAGTTATGCATGCCCAGGATCTTTTTATGGATGAACTTAAAGCAAGTTTAAATGAAAGGGCTTTAAAGCCTAACTTAAAAGATTTTGCCTTAAAAGAAGCTAAACTGGGTAAAAATACCGGTGTAATGGGTGCAGTAGCAGTTGCAATGTGTGATTATCTCTATTAATAAATATTCTAGTTAGTCATTCGGGGTGAAGTAAATGAGTTGGGGTCAAAAGTGTATCTTGAGCATTACCTTATTACTTTTCTTAACCACTTTCTATGCGGCTGCTCAGGCTGAAAAAAGTTTAATATATTCTACAGTAGATCCGGGTGATGATGATCATGGACCCGGCTATTATTTATACCCGGAACATGAAGTTTTTCAACAAAAAGAGGGTATTTTTGATTTAATTGAATTTAAAATTTATGAAGAAGATGCTCAATATGAGTTTCAGTTTGAATTTACCAATATTATAGATGTATGGAACTCCCGTTTCGGATTCAGTATGCCAATGATTCAGATTTACATAGATAATGAAAAAGGTGGTTCCATTGCCCTGTTTGAAGAAGGGGCTCAGGTAAAACTCAATCCAGAATATCCCTGGGATAAGTTATTGAAGATAAATGGCTGGTGGATTAGTCTTTATGTTCCCCAGGACCGAAATAAAAAGGTAGTTGATTTTACGGTAAGTGGGGAAGATGTACCTTGGATGATCAAAAACCCCGCTGTTGAAGTTAAAAAAGATTGGATTAAATTAAAAATAGCCAAAGATAAGGTCGGCCCTCTGAAGGGAGCCAATCTTTTCATTTTAGTGGGGGGATTTGATCCTTTTGGTTATGATCATTTTCGCGGGGTAAGAAATGAACTCAACTCCTGGTTTTTTGCTGCTGAAGGAGAACATGATGTCAATTATGCTCCCCGAGTTATTGATTTAGTTGTTCCACCCGAATACAGCCAGGAAGAGATGCTTGACAGCTATCAGATCGGATATGCACAGATAGAACCGATTCATATTGGAAATGATAACAGTTTTGAAAAGAAGGACTATTATATTTATATAGTAATGTTTATCATTTTTGCGGTTATTATATATTTTTCAATAAAAATAATTAAAAGAAGGTTTGGTGTTAACAGAGATGCTCAAGAATCAGAACAAGCAGGCGATTGATTTCTGCCGCAGTATAATGCAAAAGGTTTCGAGAAGTTTTGCCTTGACGATCCCTTTATTAGATAAAAGAATCCGAGAACCTGTTATGATTACATATCTACAGGACAGGTTATTAGATAGTTTTGAAGATGAAGGGGATCTAAATACTGCCAAAAGAAAAAAATATATGGACAAAGTAGTAAAATTATTTGACCCCGAACTTGAAAACAATAAAGAAGATAAGTTAATTCAAGAAATAAAAGAGGAAGCATCTGAATTTGAGAACTCTGTTAAACAACTGGTTGTAAATAATGATAAACTTAAAACTTGTTTTAATACTTTAGAGGATAATGTACAGGAAATTTCTTTCCGCTGGTTAAGTGAGATGAATGAGGGAATGAAATATTATCTTGATAAACCGGTTGAAACCTTTTCTGAATTAAATGAATACTGTTATTATGTAGCAGGAACAGTGGGCGGTTTTTTAACTGATCTTATTATTGAAATGGGAGATATCACCGGTGAAAATAAGAAAGTTTTAGAAAAAAACTTTGTAGAATCTGGTCTCTTCTTACAAAAGGTGAATATCATTCGTGATATCAAACTTGATATCATCAACCATAAAAAACATTACTGGCCTTTAAAAGAACTTGCGATAACCGAAAGTGAAATCATTGATAGAGATAATGAAAAACGGGCTTTAGAAGCCTTAGATAAAATGGTTCAGGATGTAAAAAGACATACCAAAGCATTAGTTGATTATTATCAAGCCATTCCCGAGGAATGGAATGGATACAAAAAGTTTTATTCGGTCAACAATGCTATGGGTTATGCCACCTTAGAATTAGTTGAAAACAACCCGGATCTTTTTTATCTAGATAAAAAGTTAAAGATCAAAAAGACTAAAGTTTTAAAGATTTTAGCGGTTTCAGAAGATTCTTTTTTAAAAAGAGCAAAGTCAGTTTTACAGGAACAATAAACCACCTGGAATGGTGGTCTCTTTTTTTGTCTAAATTGAAAATAATAGAGGACAATTGTTTTTAAAAAAGAAATTAATAATATAGGTGATAGAAGTTGTCCATAAATTCAACAGCTAAATCTAAATCAAAACCAAATACGGTCTATACCATAATTAACCCTGTTTCCTCAAATGGGAAAACTGGTAAAAGGTGGCCTGCCTATGAAAAGAAATTCAAGGCAGCCGAAATCAATTTAGAAATAGAGGAAACCCTTTATCCGGGCCATGCGGTTAACTTAACCAAAACTGCCTTAAATAATGGTTATCAAACCATCATGGCGGTTGGGGGAGATGGAACAGTTAATGAAATAGTCAATGGCTTTTTTAATGAAGGTGAATTGATCAATAAAGAGGCAGTTCTTTTGGTCTTTTCCCAGGGAACTGGTTCTGACTATATTAAATCACTGGGTTTAAATAAAAAAGTAGAGACCGTAATTGATACTTATAAAAAGTATGAGCGTAAATGGGTCGATATTGGTAAAATGAAATATTTGGACTTTGATCAAAAACAGGTTGAACGTTACTTCGTCAATGAAGCTGATGTAGGTATCGGAGGAGAAACTGTTGAATATGTTAACCGTTCTTCTAAAATTTTTGGTGGGCTTTTAACCTATCTTTTTGGAGCTATTAGAACTGTATTGAAGTATGAAAACAAAGATATGGAACTTAAAGTAGATGGAAAAGTAATAAAAGCTGGGATGACAAACAGTGTGATGGTAAGTTTGGGCAAGTATTTTGCAGGTGGGATGCCGATTGCGCCTCAGGCAGTAATTGATGACGGGCTTTTTGACATCATTATCCTTGGTAATCTGACCAAAATAGAGACCCTGCTTAACCTATACCGTGCCTATAAAGGGACTCATATTGATTATCCTAAGATCGATTATCTTAAAGGGAAAGAAGTTTCCATTCAATCCGTTGATCAAGTTTTAATCGATGTTGATGGTGAAAGCGCAGGGATGCTGCCGGTTGATTTTAAAATATTAAAAAGGTCATTACCGGTCCTTGTCTAATCCTATTTTACAAGATAATCATAATGTTATAAAATTAGAGTGTAAAAGCAACTGGGAGTGTAAATAAATATGAAATTTATTTTAATTACAGGAATGTCTGGAGCAGGTAAATCAACCACCCTTAACTTTTTTGAAGATAGTGGCTATTTTTGTGTTGATAACCTTCCACCAGCCTTGATTTCAAAGTTTGCTGAACTGTGCCTTCACTCTGAACTTAATAAGATAGCCGTAGTTTGTGATATCAGGGGAGGAAAGTTCTTTGATGCCCTGACTGAGAAGTTAAATTACTTAGAAGCAAATCAGATTAACCACGAGATTCTCTTTTTAGAGGCTTCTGATAAAGCATTAGTGGATAGATATAAGGAAACCAGACGGCGTCATCCGCTTGAAGAAGAAGGCCGGGTGTTAGATGCCATTAGAGAAGAGAGAAAAAGATTAGAACAGCTGCGTGGAAAAGCCCATAATGTAATCGATACTTCCAGTATTTCAATCAAAGAATTAAAACAAAAGCTGAGAAGGGATTACATAGGAGGAGATGAAGACTTACAGTCTTTAACTATAAATATAATTTCATTTGGTTTTAAGTACGGTATACCATTAGATGCCGACAATGTATTTGACGTACGGTTTTTGGCCAACCCCTACTATGTTGATTCTTTAAGAGAGTTGACCGGTAAGGATAAAGAAGTTGAGGACTATATAATGAAATGGCCGATAACTAAACGCTTTTATGATAAATTTTTCGAACTGATAGAATTTCTAATTCCCGAATATGAAAAAGAGGGAAAAAGTCATTTAAGTATTGCAATCGGTTGTACAGGTGGGCACCACCGTTCAGTTGCAACCGCAATTCAGCTAAAGGACTTTTTAGATAGTCAAGGATACAAAGTTACGGTTAATCACCGAGATATTAATAAATAACCAGGAGTGGTATGATGAAATTTCTAAAGTGGCTTTATCCTGGGCTGGGTGTAAAGAGATGGTTTATTCTCGGTATTATTGGCTTGCTTTTGCTCAGTACTGGTATTGCATTACTATTACACATAAATATTGTGGACTATATAATAAATATGATCTTTGAAGTAATCTTAAATTTAAGCGGTTCATTACCCTATTATACAAACTTAATAATTGGTATTATCTTAATCGTAATTTCACTGGCTATGTTAACCTATGCCGGGAACCGTTTTGTTGATAAACTAAATAAAGAAATATATAAAGATGATGATTTTGTAAATGTATTATATAAAAAAAATCAACTGCAAAAAGGACCCAAAGTTGTAGCAATCGGAGGGGGAACTGGGCTTTCCAATCTGCTGCGCGGTTTAAAAGAATTTACCAGTAATATTACTGCAATTGTAACCGTAGCAGATAACGGAGGTAGCTCAGGTAAACTAAGAGATGAACTTGATATACTTCCACCCGGGGATATAAGGAACTGTCTGGTCGCTTTAGCTGATCAGGAACCTTTAATGGAAGACCTTTTTCAGTATCGCTTTCATAAAAAAGGGGATTTAAGAGGACACAGTTTTGGTAATCTCTTCATAGCTGCCATGACAGAAGTATTAGGTGACTTTGAAGAAGCAGTGGAAGAATCTTCTAAAGTACTCGCGATTCAGGGTAAGGTACTACCTTCCACTAACCAAAATGTAAACTTAGGGGCGATTTATGAAGACGGCAGTGAAATCTTAGGAGAATCAGAAATTCCCAATGAACAAAAAAGTATTAAAGGGGTCTATTTAGAACCAGGTTCAGTGCAAATAACAGAACGGGCCAAAAATGCCCTATTAGAAGCAGATTACATTTTGGTAGGGCCCGGCAGTCTTTATACCAGTCTCCTGCCCAATTTATTGGTCAAGGGAATGGTTGATGCGATTCAAAATAGTAAGGCTAAAAAAATATTCATTACAAATGTGATGACTCAACCCGGTGAAACCACCGGTTATTCAGCCTATGATCATTTAAAGGTAGTATATGACCATATTGGAAAACAGATATTTGACTATACGATTGTTAATCGAAATGGAAGCCGGAAAGATTTACTTGAAAAGTATGCAGAAGAAGGGGCTTATCCCGTTGAAAATGATATGGATAAATTAAGAAAACTGAATATTGAGATTGTAGAAGGAAAACTGATTCAGACCGGGGATTATATCAGACACGATCCTCATAAACTGGCAGAACTGCTGGTTGAATTATAATTAAAGTTGGTGATTTTATTAAATGTCTTTTTCTGATGATGTAAAACATGAATTAGCCCATCTCGAGCTTGAAAAAAAAGGAGTGCACCAGGCTGAACTGGCTGCACTATTAAGAATGGCTGGTTCAATACTGATTTCTTCCGGCAAACTGGCCGTGAAAATAAGTGTTTCACACGGTGATGTAGCCAGAAGAGTCTATAGATATATTAAAGAAGAGTATCAATTTGACAGTGAAATTAGGGTAAAACAGAATAACTTAACCAAACGGAAAAAGTATGAGCTCTTTATTACTCCCCAGAGTGGGGTCTATGACCTTTTAGAAAATCTGGGTATTTTAGATAAAACACACAGTATTAAGTACAAAATTGCGGACTGGATTAAAGCCGACCGTGATTATGAACGAGCCTATTTAAGAGGTATTTTTTTAGCCGGTGGTTCGGTTAATAAACCACGGGCAGAATACCATTTAGAACTCAGATGTGAACATAAAACTCATGCTGAAGATATCATGGAAATCATGAAGGACTTTGAGCTTGACCCACATCTGACAGAACACAAGAAAAAACAGGTAATTTACCTTAAAAAGTATGATGATATAGCCACAATGTTGAATCTGATGGGAGCATATAATTCACTTTTAGAATTGGAAAACGCTCAGGTTTTTAAGGAAATCAAAAACAATGTGAACCGTAGGGTCAACTTTGAAACAGCCAATCTGGATAAGACAGTCAAAGCCGCAATGGAACAGATAGATGATATTGAACTAATTGAAGAAGAAAAAGGTCTAGATAATTTAACAGCCAGTTTAAGAGAAATTGCTGAACTCAGACAGGAAAATCCTTATGCCAGTTTAAAAGAATTAGGAGAAATGTTAGAACCCAAACTAAGTAAATCGGGTGTATATAATAGGATTAGGCGCATTAAAAAGATCGCCGAAAAGATAAGGAGTGGACAAAATGGATCTAGCTCTTGATTTAAGCGTAGATCTAGAACAAAAACAGGAACTAGTAATGACTCCCAAACTTCAGATGGCTATCAAACTCCTGCAGTATTCCAGTATGGAGTTAAAAGAATATGTAGAAGAAGAGATGAAAGATAACCCTCTTTTAGAAAAACATGATGAAAATGAAAACCATCTTGATGATAGAATAAAAAATCAATACCAAAGTTATCAATATGGTAGTAACTATAACCAGGAAGATTTTAACTATGAAAATATGGTAACTTATCAACCTAACCTCTTGGAGTATTTAGAAAATCAACTCTATGAAGTGTTGGACAGTAATGAAATAGAAGTTGGAGAATATATCCTGGGTAATTTAGATGAAAGAGGACTGTTATCAACATCCCTTGATGATATTGCAGAAGAATTAGATGAAGATATCGACTATATAAAGGGTATTATCAAAAAGATCCAAAAGTTAGAACCGGCTGGGATTGCCGCAACTAATATCAAGGAATGCTACTTAACCCAGCTCAAACAGATGGATGTTAAAACCAATGATGCCGAAATTTTAATCGGCAAACACCTTGATTTAGTAGTAACCGAAGAATATCAAGAAATATTAGATGAGACCGGCTGGAGTGAAGAGAGATTAAGCAAGGCATTACATATTGTCAATAAACTAACTTCCAAACCCGCTTCACTGGTAGCTGATCATAAAAGAACTCAGTATATAATGCCGGATATTGTAATTAAAAAAGTAAATGAGGAATATGTAATAGTATTAAATGATAAGGCTTCACCCTTACTAAGAATCAATCCCTACTATTATGAGATGATGCAGAAATGTAAAAAAGATGATACTTATGATTATCTAGAAGATAAATTCAAATCTGCTCTGTGGATAATAAAAAGCATTGAACAGCGCCGGATGACTGTTTATCGGATAGCCAAAAAGATCGCTGAAAAACAAAAATGCTTTTTAGATGATGGGGTTAAGTATTTAAAACCCCTTACCATGCAGGAAATAGCTGATGATATTGATATGCACGAGTCAACAGTAAGCAGAGCTACTGATAATAAGTTTATCCAAACTCCGCGCGGTATCTTTGATTTTAAGTTCTTTTTTAGTGGAGGAGTTAATGATATATCAACAGTGAGTATTAAAGCAATTATCATTGAAATTATTAAAGATGAAGATAAAAGTTCACCCTTAAGTGATAATGCCATTGCTGAACTTTTAAGAAACAAACAAAATCTGAAGTTATCACGCAGAACGATCGCTAAATATAGAAATGAACTGGGAATTCCTTCTTCAGTAAAAAGACGTAAAAAATATTCAATTTAAAAGCAGGAATTAACCTAAAAACATCTAATTAATTAAATTGGAAACTAATTATAATATATTATACCTAGTCCGGGACAAAAATGTTCCGTAAGGACAAAATAATCCCGAAGATGGGAGGAAATGTATGAATTATTTGTTAAAAATACAGAAAAAGCTTGTCCCAGAATTGATAAATATTG
>CAZXRH010000022.1:0-21614 GCA_964642575.1 uncultured Halanaerobiales bacterium | reverse complement strand
TGCTTATGGAAAATACTGTTAAGGCCAGAAAGTACCATGGAGTATAATATAGACAGTATATATTCGGTCTCTCAGATTAGCAGCTATCTAGAAGCATTATTTAGTACTGATGAAGTACTGCAGGACCTCTGGGTAAAAGGAGAAGTTTCTAATTTCTATAAAGCTAACTCAGGTCATATGTACTTTACAATTAAAGATGAAAATGCACAGCTGAAGACCGTAATGTTTCGATATAAAAGTAAAAATATTGATTTTGAGCTAGAAGACGGGATGGAAATTGCCGTCCACGGCTATATAAATATCTATAAGGTGAGAGGGGAATATCAACTCTACGCAGATGAAATAGTGCCTGAGGGTAAAGGTTCTCTTTATGAAGCCTTTGAAAAGTTAAAAAAGCAGTTAAAAGAAGAAGGACTTTTTAAAGAAGAATTTAAAAAAGAAATTCCCATGTTACCTAAAAAGATCGGTATCGTCACCTCACCTACTGGGGCTGCTATACGAGATATGCTTTCAGTGGTGGATAGAAGATTTAAACATGTTTCTATTTTAATTGTACCTTCTTTAGTTCAGGGAGACAAAGCAGCTGGCCAGATTGTTGATGGGATAGAGTACTTAAACAGCCGTGATGATATTGATTTAATAATTGTGAGTAGAGGCGGAGGTTCTATTGAGGACCTCTGGCCTTTTAATGAAGAGGAGGTAGCTCGTGCTATCTTTGCTTCTAAAATACCGGTAATCAGTGGAGTCGGTCATGAAACCGACTTTACTATTGCAGATTTTGTGGCTGATTTACGTGCTCCAACTCCTTCAGCTGCAGCTGAACTAGCTATCGGTAACAGGGAAGAGATTGAAAACAGGTTAGATAATTTAGCACATCGATTACTCAATAATCAAAAAGCGCGCTTAAAAAATGCACGTGAAAGGCTAAATTCAATAGCTAACCGGCGCATATTCAAAAAACCGGATGAACTCTTTTTAGATAAAATGCAGAGATTAGATGAGTTCAGCCGACAGTTAAAATGGAGTATGGAAAAGATCGTAAATAAGAAAAAAGAGAAATTTAAGATTTTAAATAGTAAGATGGATACCCTTTCACCGTTAAAAACCATAAAAAGGGGTTATAGTATTACCTATAACGAGGATGAAAATCCTATTACAGATATAAGTGAAGTTAAACAAGGTCAAAAAGTTAAGACCCAAATATTAAATGGTAGCTTTTTATCTACGATTGATCAAATAGAAAAAGATGGTGGTATAGATGAGTGAAAATAATGATTTAACATTTGAAAAAGCAATGGAAGAGTTAGAAGAGATTGTCCAAGCATTAGAAGAAGGAGGACTACCCTTAGAAGAATCACTTGATCGATTCAGCCGGGGGATAGAGTTAATTAAATACTGTAATGAAAAGTTAGGTGAAACCGAAAAGAAGATAGAAGTACTGATCAAAGAAGATGAAGAAATAAAAGAGATTGTTCCTTTTGAAGAGGAATTTGGGCAGTAATATAATACCAGAAGATGGAGGTTAAGCAAATGAAAGTGATTGAGTCTCTTAACAAAGACCGGAGTAATTTAATTAAAGCAATCCAGATGGTCCAACAAAAAAGAGGTTACATATCAGACCAGGCTATAAAAGATATCTCTGAATACTTTGAGATACCGACTGTTGAAGTAGAAGGTGTTTTAAGCTTTTATGCTCAGTTTAAAAGAACTGCTCCGGGTGAGTATCAGATTGCAGTCTGTGATGGAACAGCCTGCCATATCAAAGGTTCTTCTCGGGTAAAAAACTGGCTGGAAGAAGAATTAGATATTGAAGATGGCCAAACTACTGAGGATGGACTATTTTCAATGGAAACGGTAGCCTGTTTAGGCTGCTGTAGTTTAGCTCCAGTTGTTAGTATTAATGGAAAAGTATATGGTAAACTTGATCGTAAAAAACTACTTAAAATAATAGATGATTACAGGAATCGAGGTGAAAATTAAATGATAGAGCGCATCAAAGTAGGTATGGCAAGCTGTGGGATAGCAGCCGGAGCTGATGAAGTTAAAGATTTTTTAGATGATAAGTTAAAAGATAAAGACATTGAAGTTATGGAAGTAGGCTGTATCGGCCACTGCTATGCAGAACCTTTAGTCGAAGTTGAAACAGACAGTGGTTCTGTTTTCTTTGAAAATGTAGAACCAACCGAAGAATACCTAGATAAATTATTAGAACTTGATGAAGAGTCAACAATGTCTTTTAGAGATGAACGGACCGGCCGTGAACATTTAAAAGTAACCAAACTGGCAGGACGTATCGATCCTGTTTCCTTAGATGAATACATAGAACACGGTGGCTATGAAAGCCTTAATAAAGCAGCTGAGATGGAATCAGAAGAAATTGTTGAAGAAGTAAAAACAGCTGGTCTAAGAGGCCGAGGTGGTGGAGGTTTTCCCACTGGCCTAAAATGGAGTTTTCTAGCTGGAAAAGAAGCCGATAAAAAGATCTTAATCTGTAATGCAGATGAAGGTGACCCTGGTGCCTTTATGGACCGTTCTATGATGGAATCAGTTCCTCATCAGGTATTAGAAGGGATGTTAATTGCAGCTCTGGCAACTGGTGCTACTGAACTTTTTATCTATGCTAGAGCTGAATATCCGCTGGCTGTAAAGAATATGAATAAAGCGATTGAACAGGTCTATGAAAATAAAATAAATAAAATTAATGATCAAACTATTGAAATAACTGTCAAAGAAGGAGCCGGTGCCTTTGTCTGTGGTGAAGAGACCGCTATGATTCATTCTCTAGAAGGTGGTCGTGGTAATCCCAGATATAGACCTCCGTATCCAACCGATGAAGGATATAAAGGTCATCCTACTTTAATTAATAATGTTGAAACTTTTGCTAATGTACCTTCCGTAATAGGTGAAGGTGGCGAAAAATATGCAGAATTAGGTACTGAAAATTCCAAAGGTACCAAACTATTTGCCCTAGCAGGTGACTTAAAGTATGCCGGTCTAGTAGAAGTTCCGATGGGACTTACCATTGGTGAAGTAGTTTATGACATCGGTGGAGCTGAACGCGGGGAAGTAAAAGCTGTCCAGATTGGGGGACCTTCTGGGGGCTGTATCCCAGCTGAACATTTTGATGTTCCTATCGATTATGATTCTTTAGAATCACTCGGTGCTATCATGGGTTCCGGTGGTTTGATTGTTATTGGTAAAGATAGATGTATGGTTGAAACCGCCCGCTACTTTTTAGAATTTACAACTATCGAGTCTTGTGGAAAATGTACCTTCTGCCGGATTGGAACCAAACGAATGTTAGAAACATTAGAAAGAATAACTTCTGGTGAAGGTACAGCAGAAGACATTGATTTCCTTGAAGATCTAGCACCAAAGGTTATTGATGCATCCCTATGTGGACTAGGACAGACTGCACCTAATCCTGTCTTATCAACCTTAAGATATTTTAGAGATGAGTATACAGCTCATGTGGAGGATAAGCACTGTCCAGCATTACAGTGTAATGATCTTGTTGATGTATATCTATCACAGGATATTTGTATCGAGTGTAGACAGTGTATTAAAAACTGTCCTGTAGATGCAATCTCAGAGGACTTTGTGGTAAATAATGAAGTTTGTACTAGATGTAATACCTGTATTGAAGTTTGTCCGGTTGATGCAATCAGCCGTGTAAAGAGGGGTGAAACTAATGGCTAAAATCAATTTACAAATAGATGGAAAAGAAGTTGAAGCTAAACAGGGTCAGACAATTCTAGAAGTTGCAAAAGAAAATGGTATTGAGATTCCAACCCTCTGTCATCATGAAGAAATATCACAAACCACCTCCTGTTACCTTTGTATGGTAAAGGATAATAATACCGGTAACTATATTCCAAGCTGTTCAGCCAATATAGCGGACGGTATGGATATAGATGCTTCCAGTGATGAGATCTTTGATATGAGACAGACCACTTTAAATCTGCTTTTATCTGAACACTCCGGTGACTGTGAAGCACCTTGTTCAATGGCCTGTCCGGCCGGTATTCAAATAGAAGAGTATTTAAGAGCAGCTCGTAAGGGAAACTATTTAGAAACCCTGAAAATTATTAAAGATAGACTACCCTTACCAATGTCAATCGGACGGGTTTGTCCTAGATTTTGTGAAGAAGACTGCCGCAGGAATGTAATTGATGAAGATGCGGTTAATATAAATGATGTCAAAAGATTTGCAGCTGATAAACACTATGAAGAATACTTAGAAGATCTGCCAGAACTTACAGATAAAAAGGTAGCTGTGGTAGGAGCCGGACCAGCCGGCTATACAGTAGCATATTATTTAAGGTTAAAAGGAATCAGAACTGACCTATATGATAAGATGCCTGAACCTGGCGGTATGCTCCGTTATGGAATACCTGAATACAGACTACCTAAAGATATTTTGGATACTGAATTAGCTCACTTTGATAAAATGGGTGGGATTGAAGTATTCTGTAATCAAGAACTAGGTAAAGATATTGAACTGAATCAATTAAAAGAAGATTATGATGCAGTTGCTATCACCATCGGAAGTTGGACCTCACGTTCAATGCGGACCGAAGGAGAAGAATTAGCTGAAGGTGGTATTGATTACTTAGAAGAGATTGCTCTCAATGGCTGGGATCGTGAAGACCCCGGTGAAACTATTATCATTGGAGGCGGAAATACTGCTATGGACTGTGCACGCAGTACAGTTCGTTTAACCGATAAACCAGTCCATGTTTTTTACCGTCGGACAGATCAACAGATGCCAGCTGAGGAAATAGAGTTAATTGAAGCTAGAGAAGAACAGGTTAACTTTCAATTTTTAACTCAACCTATTAAATTAAGAGAAGAAAATGGCAAAAAGATTTTAACCTGTGTTGAGATGGAACTTGGTGAAAAAGATGCCTCTGGCCGCCGCAAACCGATTCCGATTGATGGTAGTGAGTTTGAGGTAGAGGCTGATACCGTAATTGCTGCGATTGGTCAAAGTACGGATGCACCGGAAGGTGTCCCTACTAACCGCTGGGGTGATGTAGATGCCCAGGATGAAGATTACCATGTTGAAGATAATGTCTTTTCAGCTGGTGACTGTGTGACCGGTCCTGCTACAGTTGTAGAAGCAATTGGGGCTGGCCGTCAGACCGCAAACAGTATAGATGCCTTTTTAAAAGGTGAAGAATATGAGAGAGATTATACAATAAATGTATCACGCGGACACTGGCAGGATCTAAGCAAAGATGAATTAGTGCTTGTCAAAGAACCTGTTGAAAGAGAACGAGCTTCTTTAGAATATATTTCAGAGGAAAAAAGAGTAACTACTTTTGCTGAAACCAATAAAACGCTTACCGCTCAAGAGGTACAAGAAGAAGCTGAAAGGTGTATAGAGTGCAGCTGTTCCTATAAAGAGGACTGTAAGCTTAAAGATTATTCAGAAGAATATAGAGCTCATCCGGAAGCAATGGTGGGAGAAAAGATCCACTTTGACTATGATATGAGACATCCCGAAATCATAAGAGATCCGGGTAAATGTATTAAATGTGAAGCCTGTATTAAAGTTTGTAAAGAGGTAGTTAATGAATATCTCTTAGAATTTAAAGAAAGAGGCTATAATACAAGAGTTGGTACTGAGTTTGGCAAACCTTTACCGATTGACTGTACTGATTGTGGTGAATGTATAGATATCTGTCCAGTGGGAGCTTTAGACTGGAAGAGTAAAAAAAGATAAACCTAAAAGATAAATTTAAAATTAAAAGAGAGTAGGGGATTTCCTCCCCACTCTCTTTTTCAAAGTAAAAAAGGTGGTATAAATGAAAGAAATAAATGAAATAATAAAGAAAGAAAAAGCAAAGATTGATAATAAGATTCAAGCTAAAATAGAAAAATTTCAAAAAGATTCTGATGGTTCTTTAGCTGATATTATTGAGGCTTGTGAATACTCACTTAAAGCTGGAGGTAAAAGAATTAGACCGATCTTAACGGTTAAAGTAGCTGAAATGTTAGAGGGTAATAAAAATGCTGCTTATGATTTGGGGATTGCACTTGAATTTATCCATACCTATTCATTAATACATGATGACCTACCAGCTATGGATGATGATGACTACCGCCGTGGTCAGTTAAGTAACCACAAGGTCTATGGGGAAGGTATGGCAATTTTAGCTGGTGATGCTCTGTTAACTTCAGCCTTTGAAATTTTAGCTGATCTAGATTTACCTTCTGATGACAAAGTTAAAATTATTAAGTTAACAAGCCGAATGGCTGGTTTTCGGGGTATGGTAGGAGGACAGTCTTTAGATTTAAAATTTGAAGAAGTAGACATTGATTTTGAAACTTTAAAGAATATCCACCACCGTAAGACCGGTGCTTTATTTAAGGCAGCAATTTTAGGAGGAGCTTACTGTGCAGACCCATCCCAAAAAGAGATAGAAGCTCTGCATAATTATGCTCAATATCTGGGACTTTTATTTCAGATTACAGACGATATTTTAGATAAAACTGGTGATTCGAAAGTACTTGGTAAAGAGGTTGGCAGTGATGAAAAATCAAATAAGAGTACCTATGTTTCACTTTTGGGTCTAGAGGACGCAAAAGCAAAAGCGAAAGAAACAGCTGAGGCTGCTAAAAATGAATTAATACACTTTAATGATAAACAATTCTTGACTAAACTTATCGATTTTATCTTAATGAGGGAAAGTTAAATTGCAGGTATACTTTAGTTATGTTATAATTATTATGCTTTTCAAGTTTATATAAACATATGAATGTATATTAATACGATAATTATAATATAATTTAAGTATTGTAGGGGGAAGTATAAATGAGTGAACTTTTAGAACATGTAGAAAGTCCGGAAGATTTGAAGGACTTTTCTTTTGAACAATTAAATACATTATCAGAAGAAATTAGAGAATTTTTATTAGAAACAATTTCTGAAACCGGTGGTCATCTAGCCTCAAACTTGGGGGTAGTAGAGTTAACTGTGGCCTTACATTACCATCTCAAAAGTCCTATTGATAAAATTGTCTGGGATGTAGGTCATCAAAGCTATACTCATAAGATTTTAACTGGCCGTAAAGATCAGATGAATACGATTCGACAAAAAGGTGGTTTAAGTGGCTATCTTAAAAGAAAAGAAAGTAAACATGATATAATTGAAGCCGGTCATACATCTACTTCAATTTCATCTGCCCTTGGATTAGCATTAGCACGTAATAAATTTAACAGTACAGAACGAATCTATTCTGTGATTGGTGATGGGGCGATGACAGCTGGAATGGCTTTTGAGGCTCTTAATAATATAGGTCATTTAGGGGAAGATATTAAAGTTATTTTAAATGACAATAATATGTCTATTTCACCTAATGTTGGAGCCCTTTCTAATTATTTAACAAAAGTAAGAACAGATCCGGTTTTAACTAAACTAAAAGAGGATATTGAATTCATTATTGAAAAGATCCCCAAAATTGGTGGGGGTGTTTCGAAGTCTGTTGATCGGGTTAAAAAAGGTTTAAAATATGTATTTATTACCGGTATTCTTTTTGAAGAGTTAGGTTTTACCTATTTAGGTCCAATTGATGGACACAATATTGAAGATTTAGTGCATAACTTTAAAAAAGCTGATGATATAAAAGGTCCAGTTTTAATTCATGTTAATACTACTAAAGGTAAAGGATATAATCTAGCTGAACAAAAACCAAGTGAATACCATGGAGTAAGCCCCTTTGATATTAGTAACGGTGAATCTAAAAGCTGTCGTACCTATAAAACCTATAGTCAGGTTTTCGGACATACAGCTGTTAAAATAAGAGAAAAGTTGGGTAATAAAGTAGTGGGCATTACTGCTGCTATGGCTTCTGGTACTGGCTTAGATATCTTTGAAAAAGAGTATCCTGAAGAATTTTATGATGTTGGTATTGCTGAACAGCATGCGGTCACTTTATCAGCTGGCATGGCACGTGGTGGTTTAAGACCACTGGTTTCTATCTATTCTACCTTTATGCAGAGGGCCTTTGATCAGATTGTAGAAGATGTAGCCCTACAAAACTTACCGGTTTCTCTCTTTTTAGATAGAGCAGGCCTGGTTGGTGATGATGGGGAAACTCACCACGGGGCTTTTGATTTAAGCTATATGAGAATGGTGCCTAATATGGTAGTTATGGCACCTCGTGATGAAAATATGTTACAGCATATGATGTGGACTTCAGTTCAATATGAGGGACCCACCTCTGTTCGTTACCCACGCGGAGAAGGTTATGGAGTCTGTTTAGATGAAGAATTAAAACAATTAGAGATAGGAACAGCAGAAAGTATGACGGATTCCGGAGATATTTTGATCTTAGCGGCTGGCTCGATGGTTTATCCGTCCTTAGAGGCTGTCAAAGACTTAAAGAAAATGGGTATAAATGCCGAAGTTATTGATGTAAGGTTTATTAAACCTCTTGATGAGAAAATGCTCAAAGAGAAGTTTGTAAACTATAATAAAGTCATAACTGTAGAAGAAAACACCCTAGATGGTGGCTTCGGTAGTGCAGTATTGGAATTTATTGAAAAAGAAAATATTAATACAGTCTCTGTTAAGAGAATGGGCCTACCCGATAAATTTGTTACCCATGGGACTCAGGCTGAACTAAGAGCGATGTATAACCTCAATGCTGAAGGAATTGCGAAAGTTACCGCAGATTTCTTTAAAGGTAATCTGGAGGGAGAGGTATGGCATCCAAAGAACGCATAGATGTCCTTTTAACAAAAAAGGAACTTTTTGCTTCCCGCAATAAGGCCCAAAGGGCTATTATGGCGGGTGAAGTTTATGTAGACAAAGAACTGGTTGATAAACCAGGTACCAAAGTATTAGTAGATTCCAATATTGAAATAAAAGGTAATTCCTTACCTTATGTCAGCCGGGGAGGTTTAAAGCTAGAAAAAGCCCTGGAAATTTTTGCTGTCAACCCCAAAGATAAAGAAGCTATTGATATTGGGGCTTCAACTGGGGGCTTTACAGACTGCCTGCTGCAGAAGGGAGCTAAAAAGGTTCATTCTGTTGATGTTGGATATGGACAGCTAGCCTGGAAGTTAAGACAGGATGAGCGGGTTGATGTTATAGAACGCACCAACTTCCGCTATTTAGAAACAGATGAACTCCCTGTTAAAGTACCTTTAATTGTTACCGATGTTTCCTTTATATCCTTAAGATTAATTATCCCAAAGGCTTTAGAATTCTTAGCGGAAAACGGCGATATTATCGCCTTAATAAAACCACAGTTTGAAGCTGGTAAGGATAAAGTAGGTAAAAAGGGTATAGTAAGGGACAAAACGATACACCAGGAGGTAATTACAAAGTTAAGCCAATTTTTTGATGAACAAGACTTGATATTAAAGGGACTTGATTTTTCTCCAATTACTGGTGCTTCCAGTAAAAATATAGAGTATTTAATACATCTTAAAAAATCAAAAGGATATAATAATGATTTATTTAAATGGGGTAAAAAGATTGAAGATGTTATTGAGAAAGCTCATCAAGAACTCTAATGAAGGAGATGAATAATATCAAAACCATCGGGCTTGTTTTAAATACAGAAAAAGATAATTCACTTGCAGTTTCCAAAGAATTAATAGAACTTATTAAAGAAAAAGATCTGGACTATCTCTTGGAAAAAGAAGGGGCCAAAGAACTTGACCTCAACCATAAAAGGGCCAGTTATGACACTTTACGCAAAGAGGCTGATTTAATAATAGTATTTGGTGGAGACGGTACCTTTCTTCACACCTCTTTGAACTTTATAGGAACCGGTATTCCTTTAATGGGAATAAATTTAGGCAGAATTGGTTTTTTAACAGAAATTGAAACCAATGAATTAGGGGAAGCCTTAGATCATATTATTGCCGGAGATTATAGGGTTGAAGACCGCAATACTCTTGCAGTTAGTTTAAAAAACGAGGAAGGTGTTTATGAGACAAAGTATGCCGTAAATGATGTAGTAATCAATAGAGCAGCAGATGGTGAGATGTTAAAGGTAGATATGCATATTAATAAAGAGTTTGTCAATTCTTACCGGGGAGATGGAATTATAGTTTCAACCCCAACCGGTTCAACCGCCTATTCTTTTTCAGCCGGAGGACCGATTATTAATCCCCAGGTAAAAGCACTTTTGATTACACCGCTTTGCCCACATGCGGTACATGTAAAACCAATGGTCATTTCAGATGATGAAGTTATTGAAATTGATGTAGAAGGGCAAAAAGATAAAGTATATTTAACGACTGATGGAAGAGACTCCATAAAGATAAAAAGAGAGGATATTGTTAAAATAGAATCTTCCGACCGAGAAATTTCACTAATAAAATTTCCGGACCGGACATTTTATACAATATTAAGAAACAAGATGCGAGTCGGATTAGTTTAGGAGGGAAACCGATGAAAAATAAAAGACAACTTAAAATCTTAAATCTAATTAAAAATGAGGTAATTTCTACTCAAGAAAAATTAGTTCAAAGATTAGAGGAAGAAGGTATAAAGGTTACTCAGGCTACGATATCTAGAGATATTAAAAAGCTTGGTTTGATCAAAATACCGGATGAAGAAGGTGGCTATAAGTATGCATTAGCAAACCAAAAGTCAAGTGCAGAAAACAAATACTGGTTAAAGAAAATGTTTAACAATCTAGTAGCCGATATTGACTACAGTGACAATATCATCTTATTAAAGACAGTCAAAGGTACAGCTGGTGGCTTAGGAGAAGCCCTTGATAATGCCAACTGGCAGAATATCATTGGTAGTGTTGCCGGAGATGATACCCTTCTTTTAATTGTTAAACCTTCCAATAAGACGGAAGAAGTCTTTAAAGATCTTAAAAAATTAATGGTTTAATATTAGGAGGACATTAATGTTATCTGAACTGAATATTAAAAATTTCGCTTTAATCAATCAACTTAATATCAAGCTTCAACCCGGTTTTAATGTATTAACCGGAGAAACTGGAGCAGGTAAGTCAATAATACTCGACGCATTAGATATCCTAATGGGGGCTAGGGCATATAAAGAAGTAATCAGGACCGGTGAGAGTTCTGCTTATATAGAAGCTCTTTTTCACCCCAACAAAAAAGATGAAATAGATAATATTTTAAGTGAAAATGGTGTAAGTTCAGAAGATGATATGTTGTTAATCTCACGTGAGATTAATGAGGATGGCCGTAATAAAGGACGTATTAACGGACAGTTAGTTACAGTTTCTTTAATCCAAGAGATTGCACCCTATTTAGTTGATATACACGGTCAGCATGAACAACAGAGTCTTTTAGATGAAGACACTCATCTAATGATACTTGATCAGTATATAAAAAATGATATTAAAGATCTCAAAGCAGATGTTAGAGATTACTTCAGCCAAATTCAAAGTGTGAAAACTAAGCTGAATAATATTGATATAGATGAACAGAGTAGAGCAAGGAAGGTAGATCTTTATCAGTTTCAGATTGATGAAATTAAAAAAGCTAATTTAGAAAAAGGTGAAGACGAAAGTCTTTTTCAAGAATATAAAAAGCTTAACAATATCGAAGAAATCTATGCCCTTTGTGGGGAGATAGATAGTTTAATCAATGCAGAAGACTATAATCAGGAAGGTATGATGGATAAAGTCGGGCACTACATGAAGAATTTAGAAGAGTTTACAGAGTATGATGATAGGTTAGCTGACTTCCATCAAAGCCTTCAAAATATATATTACGAATTAGAAGAGCTTAGTTTTGGTCTCGATGACTACATATCCAGTGTCGATTTTGACCAACAAAGATTAAAAAAGGTAGAAGAAAGACTAGATTTAATAAACCGTTTAAAAAGAAAGTATGGGGATTCTATCCCTGAAATCTTAGAGTATAAACAAGAACTAAAAGAAAAACTGTCGGAATTAAAAAACCAAGAAAAGATAATTGAAGAACTAAATTCAAAATTAGAAAAACTAAAAGATAAATATGATAAAAAAGCGGTTAAATTATCTAAAATAAGAAAAGAACAGGCTAAACAGTTCGATAAAGACATGAAAGCTGAACTCAAAGACTTAGCCATGGAAAAGGCCAGGTTAGAAGTGGACTTTAAAAAATCAAACCGAACTAAAGAAGGTATTGATGATGTAAAGTTTTTGATATCTACTAACCCTGGTGAAGAGCTTAAACCCTTAAGCAAGATCATTTCAGGGGGAGAACTATCCCGTGCTATGCTTGCTTTTAAAAATATCATGGCTGATATTGACCGGGTAGAAACAATTGTCTTTGATGAAGTTGATAAAGGTATCGGTGGTAAAACAGCCCAAAAATTAGCTGAAAAACTATATAGAATTTCGACAAAAAGACAGCTAATCTGTGTTTCTCATCTACCTCAGGTTGCAAGTATGGGTGATAACCACTATTATATAAATAAAAAGACCACTGAAAATAAAAAGACGGTAACCAGTATTCAAAAATTAAATCAAAAAGAAATAATTGAAGAACTGGCTCGGATGTTAGGTGGTGTTAAACTTACCGATACAACTAAAAGCCATGCCCGTGAAATGCTTAAAATGGCTAAAGAAAAGCAGCAGAGTATTTAGTAAAGGTTTAAAAAATAAAAACGCTGCTTTATTTATTTTTACAAAATAATAAAAAATTACCAAATTTAGAAGGAAATTATTGTCCTCCTCTAGTAATAATTAATAGTAAACCCACTATTTCAATCAACTAACTATAATATACTATAAGGAGGATTATTTTATGTCAAAAAATTTAAAAGAGGTCGTAATAATCGATCAGGATGAGGAGTTTTGTCAAAAGTTTAAAACAGAATTAAATGAAGCCGAGGATTTTCAATGTCATGCTACAGCTAATGATGGACACGATGGATTAAAACTAATTTTTCAGGAGGATCCCGATTATGTATTAATGGACTTAATTTTACCACACCTTGATGGTCTAAGTGTTTTAGATGAGCTAGAAGAGGAAGACAAATTAGAAGATGTAAATGTTGTAGTGTTATCTTCCTTTTTGAATAAACAGATGCTTAAAATTTTACAAAACTATGAAATTGATTATTTTATGTCTAAACCCGTTGATATTGAATGTGTTAAAAACCGTATTGATGACCTACATCAGGATTATAGTCTTTCTAGTTATGAAAGTAAGCTATCTGAAACTAAAAGACAAAGCAAACATGATGTTAACATCAACTTAGAGATTACTGATTTGTTAGATAAATTCGGTGTGCCCGCCAATATTCGAGGTTATCTATATTTAAGAAATGCAATCTATTTAAGTATAACCGATTTGGATTTGGTAAATTCAATAACCAAAAGACTTTACCCACAAATAGCTGAAAACTTTTCAACAGCTGCTAGTCGTGTTGAAAGGGCAATCCGACATGCAATTAAAGTAGCCTGGGAGCGAGGAAACCGTGATATGATCTCTGAATATTTTGGTTATTCTATCTCAGAAACCATCGGTAGACCTACAAATGCTCAATTTATAGCCAAGGTGGCTGATGATTTTAGACTGAGAAATAATATAATACTAAATTGAATAAATATTCAAACTTGTATAAAAATTATTGAATAATCTCCTCACATATTATATAATGGTAAATGTGTGAAAAATAAAAATAATAATACGGGGGAGATAAGATGGCATTTAATCTTAAAGGAAGAAGTTTATTATCACTACAGGACTTTTCAAAAGAGGAAATCAGTTACCTATTGACCTTGGCAAAGAATCTAAAGGACCAAAAAAGAACCGGAGTTACTGGTAAGACATTGGAAGGCAAAAATATTGCTCTCATCTTTGAAAAACCATCTACAAGAACTAGATGCTCTTTTTCAGTTGCAGCTAAAGATGAAGGTGGTATGCCCGAATATCTAGGTAAAAATGATATTCAGCTTGGAAAAAAAGAAACTGTTGCTGATACAGCCCGTGTGTTAGGCAGATACTATGAAGGAATTGAATTTAGAGGATTTAAACACGAAACTGTAGAACAATTGGCTGAACATGCCGGAGTACCAGTTTGGAATGGATTAACTGATCAGTTCCATCCCACTCAAATTTTAGCTGACTTTTTAACTATCGAAGAAAATTTTGATAGACTAGAAGGCATTAATTTAGTATATGTTGGAGATGGCCGTAATAATATGGCTAACTCTTTGATGATGGGTAGTGCCATTATGGGTCTTAACTATAGAATAGTTGCTCCTAAAGAACTATGGCCTAAACAAGAATTGGTTGATAAAGCTAAAGAATTAGCGAAAGATTCTAAGGCAACTATTGAAATTACCGATGATCCGGTTAAAGGTGTTAAAGACGCTGACGCAATTTATACTGATGTTTGGGTATCAATGGGTGAAGAAGAAAAGTTTGCAGAACGTATTGAAATGTTAAAACCCTATCAGGTAAACATGGATATGATCGAAAACACCGGTAATGAAGATGTAATTTTCTTACACTGTTTACCAGCTTATCATAATACAGATACCGAAAATGGACAAAAGATTTATGAAGATTATGGTATTAAAGAAATGGAAGTTACCGACGAAGTGTTTGAAAGTAAGCATTCCAAAGCATTTGATGAAGCAGAAAATAGAATGCATACCATTAAAGCTGTAATGGTTGCAACTTTGGGGAATCAATAACAAGTAATGGAAGATAAGAAGGTTACAGTTTTTACCGGTAATTTTGGCAGCGGTAAAACTGAAATATCTTTAAATTATGCACTGCACTTAAAAGAAGATAATGATAAGGTGGCAGTCATAGATTTAGATACTATTAACCCCTATTTTCGCTCTCGCGAGAAAAATGAACTAATGGAAAAACAGGGGATTGAAGTTGTTTATCCTAAGGAATTGAAGTATGCAGACCTGCCCATTATCACTCCTGCTATTAAAAAATATCTTCAAAATGAAGATTACTATACTGTAATTGATGTTGGAGGAGAAGAAGATGGTGCTAAAGTACTGGCCAGTATTGCAGGTGATGTAGAAAAGACAGATTTTGAAATAAATCTGGTTATAAATACAAAAAGACCTTTTACAGATAATTTAGAAGGAATTAAAAAGATGAAACAAAAGATTGAATCAGCCTCTAAACTATCTGTTGATAATCTAATCTGTAATATAAACTTAGGAGCAGAAACATCTATTGAAGATGTTAAAAATGATTATCCTTTAGTTAAAAAAGCTGCAGAGGAACTTGAGCTCCCAATTAAATTTATATCGGTAAGAAAGGACTTACAGGGTGATTTAGAGAAGTTAGATTATAAGGAAGATATATTTACAATCAAAAGATTACTAAAAAATCCCTGGGACTAACTTACCGCGGGAGTGAAAATATGAATGAGTTAAAAAAGGAAAAACGGATTAAAGAATTAGAAAATATCATACGCAAGAAAAATGTAATCATAAACTCTACACACGATGGTTTAATTTCTGTTGATGAAGAGGGCAGAATTGAACTATTCAATGACGCAGCTGAAAAGATGTTTGCCCTTGACCGGAAAGAAGTCTTAAATAATAAAGTAGAAGATGTTATACCCAATACAAGATTGCACTTGGTTTTAAAAAATGGAGAAGCTGAACTTAATCAAATTCAAAAAACACATGAAACCACGATTATTACTAACCGAGTGCCGGTCCGAGATAAATCAGACAATATTATAGGGGCAGTGGCTGTTTTTAGAGATATTACAGAAGTTAAAAATCTGGCTGAAGAGATCACAAACTTAAGAGAAATACGCAGTATGCTGGAAGCAATAATCAACTCTACCCAGGATGCAATTAGTGTTGTTGATGAAGATGGGGTTGGTATATTAATCAACCCAGCTTATACTAAATTAACCGGTCTAACCGAAGAGGACATTATTGGCAAACCGGCGAATGTTGATATTGCGGAAGGTCAGAGTATGCACTATAAAGTTTTAGAAACCAAAAAACCAGTCAAAGGTGTCCGGATGAAAGTAGGCCCCAATAAAAAGGACGTCATTGTAGATGCCGCTCCCATCATTGTGGATGGAGAACTAAAAGGAAGTGTAGCGGTTGCTCATGATGTCTCGGAAATCAAGAAATTAACTGAGGAATTAGATCAGGCAAAACAGATCATCCGCCAGATTAATGCTAAATATTCTTTTCAGGATATTGTTGGTGAATCAGAAACAATGGAAGCTGTGATTAATCAGGCTGAAAAGGCCTCTAAAACCCCTATAACAGTTTTGTTAAGGGGAGAAAGCGGGACCGGGAAAGAACTTTTTGCCCATGCGATTCACAACAGCAGTGAACGCAGTCAGCAGAAGTTTGTCCGGGTTAATTGTTCTGCCTTAGCTGATAATATTTTAGAAAGTGAACTTTTTGGATATACAGAAGGAGCCTTTACAGGAGCTAAAAAAGGTGGTAAAAAAGGCCTTTTTGAAGAAGCTGATATGGGTACAATCTTTCTCGATGAGATCGGTAAGATAAGTATGAACTTACAATCAAAACTGTTAAGAGTTATCCAGGAAAAGGAAATTCTAAGAGTAGGTGGAACCCGTCCTATTGATATCGATGTTAGGATTATTGTTGCGACAAATATTAACTTAGAAAAAGCAATACAGGACGGTAACTTCCGGGAAGACTTATATTATAGGTTAAATGTCTTTCCCATTTTTATACCACCTTTAAGAGAAAGAAAAGAAGATATACCCTTTTTAATCCATCATATAATTACTAAGTTTAACCAGGAATATGGTCGTTCGGTTAAAGGTTGTTCCAAACAAGCAATAAGTTATCTTAAAAAATACGACTGGCCCGGTAATGTAAGAGAGTTAGAAAACATTATTGGGAGAGCCATGATCAACCTCGGGTTGAATGAAGATATCATTAAGATTGAACACATCCCCGATATTATGGGCCACACTGAACAAAATGGTGAAGTTGTTAAATCTGGTAGTAACTATTCATTAGATGACAATTCTTTAAAAGATATTATTAATCGAACGGAACGACAGGTTATAACAAAGGCTCTAAAAGAAACAGATGGAAATAGAAAAGAGGCAGCTGAAATCTTAGGAATAGCTGTCAGAAGTCTATACTATAAGATCAACAAGTACAATATTGAACAGTAAAAACTTAATAGACTGCAAAAACATGCCTGCACTTTGTTGCAGGCATGTTTTATTTTGCAGTTGTGAAAAAATTAGCAAAATTATTGATATAACAGAGATCCCCGCAAATATAGCCTTCCGTGATTTTTAAGAAAAAAATGGGTTAATTAAGAGATGTGGAATAGAATATGCATAATATATATGGTACGAAAATTATTATAATTAAAGGGGGAAATATTTTTAATGGAACTATTTAAGGAAATGGAAAAACATGGTCATGAACAGGTTATGTTCTTGCAGGATAACAAGGTAGACTTAAAAGCTATCATTGCGATACATAATACTGTTTTAGGCCCTAGTCTCGGTGGTTGTAGAATGTGGGATTATGAAAAAGAAGAAGACATGATAACTGATGCTCTGCGTCTTTCAAAAGGTATGACATACAAATCAGGTATTTCAGGGGAAGACTTTGGTGGAGGAAAAACCGTTATTTGGGGAGATCCCAAAACAGATAAAAGTGAAGGACTTTTTAGAGCTTTAGGTAAATTTATCAATACTTTAAATGGACGTTATTCTACAGGAACCGATGTGGGAACTACTTATGATGACTTTGTAATTTTAAGAAAAGAAACTCCTTATGTTGGTGCTTTACCAAAAGAATTTGGTGGTAGTGGAGATTCTTCCATAGCAACTGCTTATGGAGTATTCCACGGAATTAAAGCAACCTGTAAATATAAATATGGTAAAGATAAATGTGACGGACTCACTGTTGCAGTACAGGGACTTGGAAAAGTTGGTTCTAAACTTACCAAGCATCTAATTGATGCTGGTTGTGAAGTTATTGCAACTGATATTAATGAAGAATATATTGAAGAAGGTAAAAAACTAGGGGCTGAAATTGTTGAGCCCGATGAAATTTATGATGTAGATTGTGACATCTTTTCACCGAATGCATTAGGTTCTGTTATTAACGAAGATACTATAGATCGAATCAAATGTGATATTATTGCCGGTGCAGCTAATAATGTATTAGCTAACCATGACTTTGCTGAAAAATTACAGGAAAGAGATATTCTATATGCTCCTGATTATGTAATTAATGCAGGGGGATTAATCCAGGTAGCCGATGAACTAGGTGTTGGTGGCTATAGTGAAGAAAGAACCATGAAAAAATGTGAAGGAATTTATGATAAACTTCTCCAGATCTTTAAAACTGCTGAACAAAAAGGAATTACAACTGTTGAAGCAGCTGATCATATGGTAGAAGAAAGAATCGAGATGATGAAAGCGATTCATAATATAAGGGGGTAAATTAAGTTGCTTGAAAATATAAATGATTTACTAAATGAAGCGAAAAAAACTGATCCCCTCAAGCTAGTAGTAGTTGCAGCAGCTGACAAAGTAGTTATTGAAAGTATTGAAAAGGCAACGAGACTTGGGATTGTGGAACCAATTTTGATTGGTGACTATGCCAAGATTGAAGAAATTGTGAAATCTGAGGGTATAAGTGATCAAGTTGAAATAGTTGGAACCGCGAGCAAAGAGGAATCTGCTCATAAAGCTATGGAAATGATCAAAGAAGGAAAAGCAGATTATCCGATGAAAGGCCATATCAGTACCAGTATTATTTTAAAAGCATTACTTGATAAACAATATGGTTTACGCGGTGAAAATATTTTAAGCTTAGTTACTTTAATCTACCTTGAAAATGAAGAACGTTTTGTAATTATGACTGATGGTGGGATGAATATAGATCCATCTTTAGAAGACAAAATTGACTTAATTAATAATGCAGGTAGAATGGCTCACGCAATTGGAATTGAAAATCCTAAAGCTGCTGTTTTAGCAGCGGTAGAAGCAGTTAATCCTGCTATGGAAGCTACTTTAGAAGCAGCCTCACTTTCTAAAATGAGTGACAGGGGTCAAATTAAAAATATTACTGTTGATGGCCCTCTTGCATTTGATAATGCAATTAGTAAAGAAGCGGCTGAACACAAAGGGATCGATAGTCCAGTAGCTGGTCAGGCTGATATCTTGTTAGTACCTGATATAGAAGCTGGTAATGTATTATATAAATCACTTGTCTTTTATGGTCAACAACCATCGGCTAGTATTGTTGTCGGCGCAAAAGTACCTCTAGTAATTACTTCCAGAGCAGACCGAGCTGAAACCAAATTAAACTCAATTGCTCTTGGTAAAGTAATGACTGAGGATAAAAATAATATTTAGGGAGGAAGATTTTAATGGAAGAGCTTTTTAAAAGATTAGAATTAGACGATTACGAACAGGTTGTATTTAATTATGATGAGGCTTCTGGCTTAAAGGCGATTATTGCAATTCACGATACTACTTTAGGACCTGCTTTAGGTGGAACAAGGGTTTGGGACTATGATACTGAAGAAGAGGCTTTAAATGATGTATTAAGACTTGCTAAAGGTATGACTTACAAGTCTGCTGCAGCTGGATTAAACTTAGGTGGCGGTAAAGCCGTTATTATCGGTGATCCAAAAGAAATCAAATCAGAAGAACTCTGGAGAGCCTATGGTCGTTTTGTGCAAAGCTTAAATGGACGCTATATTACTGCCGAAGATGTAAATACAACTGTTGATGATATGCATATCGTAGCTGAAGAAACTAATTATGTAACCGGCTTACCTTCAACAAGTGGTGACCCATCTCCTGTTACAGCCCTGGGAGTTTTCCATGGTATTAGAGCTTCTGCTGATGAATTTTATGGCTCAGATAACTTAAGTGGTAAAGTTGTAGCAGTTCAGGGTGTAGGACATGTAGGTTACCATGTTGTAAAACACTTAAAAGAAGCAGGTGCTGATGTAGTAGTTACTGATATTAAGCAAAATAATATAGACAAAGTTGTAGAAGACTTTGGTGTTAAAGTAGTAGAACCAGGTAAAATTTACAGTGTAGACTGTGATATCTTTGCTCCCTGTGCTTTAGGAGCGGTAATTAATGATGATACAATTCCACAACTTAAATGTGATATTGTAGCAGGTGCTGCAAATAATGTATTAGAAGAAGAAAGACATGGTGACGAATTAGCAGAAAAAGGCATCCTATATGCACCTGACTATGTGATTAATGCCGGTGGAGTTATCAATGTATATGATGAGTTAATTGGATATGATAGAGAACGTGCTTTAGAAAGAGCTAAAAATATTTTCAATAACATGAAAAAGGTATATAACATTAGTAAAAGAGATGATATCCCGACATACAAAGCAGCTGACATTGTAGCAGAGGAAAGAATTGACAATATCGGTAAAGTAAGAAGAAACTTTATCCCACGATAGGAGTGGAATAATGGAAATGTTAATCCTTACGATAAATCCGGGTTCAACGACAACTAAACTTGGATTATATAATAGAACAACCGAAATCAAAAAAATAAATATAGACCATGAAATCGAAGAGTTAAAAGAGTTTGATCGAATTAGTGATCAACTCGAATTTAGATATAACTATATTCTCGAATTCTTAAAAAAAGAAGATATAGAAATTAAAAATATTTCTGCTGTCGTAGGCCGTGGTGGCCTACTTAGACCGATTGATGGTGGCACCTATCGTGTCAATGAAAAGATGAAGACTGACTTAAAAGAAGGAAAAAGAGGAGAGCATGCTAGCAATCTGGGGGGGTTGCTAGCTGATCTCCTGGCAAAAAAGGCTGATTGTCCCGCCTTTATTGTTGATCCGGTAGTTGTAGACGAAATGCAGGAAATAGCAAAAATTTCGGGAATACCTGAATTGAGAAGAAAGAGTATCTTACATGCCCTTAATCAAAAAGCTGTGGCTCGTAAATACTCCGAGATTGTTAATAAAGAGTATGAAGATATTAATTTGATAGTTGCTCATCTCGGGGGCGGAATATCGGTTGGTGCCCATCAAAAAGGAAAAATTATTGATGTCAATAATGCCTTAAGTGGAGATGGACCATTTAGTCCCAACCGCAGTGGGGGTGTACCCAGTTACGACCTTTTTGAAATGTGTTATTCTGATGAATTTGATAAAGATGAAATTGATAAGAAGTTAATTGGCAAAGGTGGAGTAGCTGGTTATCTTGATACAAGTAATATGATAGAAGTTGAAAATAGAATTGATAATGATGATGAGAAAGCCCAGTTAATTTTTGAAGCAATGGCCTATCAGGTCGCAAAAGAGATCGGTGGAATGGCAGCTGTTTTAAGTGGTGACTGTGAAGTTATCATCTTAACTGGTGGTATTGCCTATTCAGATCGATTCGTTCACCTGATTGAAAATAGGGTACGTCACTTTGCACCTGTTAAAGTATTTGCAGGAGAAGAAGAATTAGAAGCGCTAGCTGCCGGAGCTTTTAGAGTCTTATCCGGTCAAGAAAAAGCAAAGGATTACTAAGGGGGTGTCTGGATGGAAAAAGAAAAACAAAAAAATGTTAATTTTGATAAAGAGAGATGTAAGGGCTGTGAACTTTGTGTTCCAGTATGCCCTGTTAATATAATTAGTATGGCAGATGATATAAACAGTCACGGATACCATTATGCAC